>JAEZVS010000054.1 GCA_023443145.1 Bacillota bacterium
CAAATCCCTCTTTCGACGGATTTGCACGTGACGTATGCCCGGCAGTGGATATGGTGGCGCTCACCGAATACGAAGCCGGAATGGACAATTTTCTGACCATTGCTTATCCGCCGCTGCAATTGGCGAACACCTTAGGTGCGTGGTTGAGTGGGCATCAGAGAAAGCAATTGCGCACGGCTGAAACAGAAAAATATGCACACGTCACGTTCTTTTTCAACGGTGGGGTGGAAGCGCCCAATGAAGGAGAAGAACGGATTTTGGTGCCGTCGCCTAAAGTGGCCACTTATGATTTAGAGCCGGAAATGAGCGCAGCGCAGTTGGGTGATGAAGTGGTGAAGGCCATCCGCTCAGAGAAATATGATTTTATTTTGGTGAATTTTGCCAATCCGGATATGGTGGGTCATACCGGTGTTTTAACAGCTGCGGTTGCCGCCATGTCGGCCGTGGATGTTCAAATAGGCCGCATTGTTACTGCTTTAGATACAGTGGGCGGTGTGATGCTTGTCTGCGCCGACCATGGAAACTGCGAGTGTATGGCCGATGAAAGCGGACATCCTGTAACTTCCCATACCACCAACCCGGTGCCGCTGATCCTGTATGGAATGCCTAAAGCCCATTTAAAGGACGGCAGTCTCTGTGATGTGGCGCCCACTGTTTTGGCTTTGATGGATTTGCCCAAGCCGCCTGAGATGACGGGACAATCACTCGTTCAATAAAACATTCTGCCAATGGAGGAAACAACGATGGATACCATTATTAAAGTAATTGCTCGTGAAATTTTAGACTCTCGCGCCAACCCCACTGTAGAAGTGGATGTGTTTACCGACTATGGCGCATTCGGCCGAGCTGCTGTACCTTCCGGCGCTTCCACCGGCGCTTTTGAAGCGGTGGAGCTTCGTGATGGCGATAAAAGCCGCTATCTTGGTAAAGGCGTTCAGGAAGCCGTGCGTCATGTCAACGAAAATATTGCGCCGACGATCATCGGCATGAATGTGAGCGATCAAGTGGCGATCGACCATATGCTGATTCATTTGGACGGCACGGAAAACAAAAGCAAATTTGGTGCCAATGCCATGTTGGGCGTGTCTTTGGCTTGCGCTAAAGCAGCAGCTGCTTCTGCCGGGCTGCCGCTCTACCGATACATCGGCGGTGCCAATGCGAAAGTGCTTCCGGCACCGATGATGAACATTTTGAATGGTGGCAAACACGCCGATAATAATGTGGATATTCAAGAATTTATGGTGATGCCTCTCGGCGCCAAAAGTTTTTCAGAGGCGCTACGCATGGGCGCGGAAGTGTATCATCAATTAAAAACGGTTCTGAAATCGAAAGGTTACAACACGGCCTGTGGCGATGAAGGTGGCTTTGCGCCTAATTTGGGTTCCAACGAAGAAGCGTTGGCCGTGATTGTGGAAGCCATAGAAAAGGCCGGTTATAAAGCCGGTTCCGATATTCATCTGGCTATTGATGTGGCTTCCTCTGAACTTTATCAAGACGGCGTTTATCGTCTGGCCGGTGAAGGGGTGGATAAATCTGCCGATGAAATGATCGACTGGTACGAAAGCCTTATCGACCGCTATCCCATCATTTCCATTGAAGACGGTCTTGATGAAGAAGACTGGGAAGGTTGGAAACGTTTCACTGAACGCCTGGGCAACCGTGTTCAGATTGTAGGCGATGATCTGTTTGTAACCAACACCAAGCGGCTGATCCGCGGCATTCATTCCAATACCGCCAACAGCATTCTTATTAAGTTGAATCAAATCGGTACCTTAACCGAAACCTTAGATGCTGTGGAAATGGCCAAACAGGCAGGCTATACTGCCGTTATTTCCCATCGTTCCGGCGAAACGGAAGATGCCACCATTGCTGATGTGGCTGTGGCATTGAATGCCGGCCAAATAAAAACCGGTGCACCTGCCCGCACCGATCGCGTGGCCAAATACAATCAGCTGCTGCGTCTGGAAGAAGATCTCGGACAAGGTGCGTGCTATTTGGGTCAGGACGGCTTTTATAATTTAAGATAAATCGCTGCCGTTGGCGGTGTGCCATGGCGCAACAGCAACCATTTTGCTGTTGCGCTATTTTTTTGCGCCGGAGCATTTAAATTAAATCACATCGTCTTGCACCTGCACCGAAGCTATGGTACAATAAATAATCGATAGGTGCGTTGCGCCGTTAGAATGAAAAAGGAGGCTTGCGGAATGCTGCATGTCGCATTAAATATCGTGTTGATCATCCTTTCTTTGGGCGTGATTGCCACTGTACTGTTTCAATCGGGACGCAGTGCCGGACTTTCCGGTTCTATCTCCGGCGGAGCGGAAACCTTCCTCGGAAAGCGTGGCATGGACGACCAATTGGCAAAAGCATCGGCTGTTTTTTCGGTGCTCTTTATGATTGTTGCGTTTGTCATTACCATGATTTTAAAGTAATGTGTGTGTTTAATGCCGGATTGCGCCGGCATTTTTTTCGTTGCGGCAAGGAAAATTATTTTCATTTGTATGGAGGCTAATATGACCAAGTATATCTTTGTCACCGGCGGTGTGGTGTCGTCTATCGGAAAGGGGATTGTGGCGGCTTCCCTTGGGCGCCTCTTAAAGAACCGCGGCTTTAAGATCACCATTCAAAAATTTGACCCCTACATCAATGTGGACCCCGGTACCATGAGCCCCTATCAGCATGGGGAAGTGTTTGTCACCGACGATGGATCGGAAACAGATTTGGATCTCGGCCATTACGAAAGATTTATTGATGTCAACTTAAATCGTTATTCCAATGTCACCACCGGTAAAATTTATTCGGAAGTCATCCGCAAAGAGCGTCATGGTGATTATTTGGGAGCCACAGTGCAAGTCATTCCCCACATCACCGATATGCTTAAAGAAAAAATTCGCCGTGCCGGAGAAACCACCGGCGCAGATATTGTCATTACTGAAGTTGGGGGCACGGTGGGTGACATTGAGTCTACTCCTTTTATTGAGGCATTGCGCCAAATGAAAGGCGATGTAGGGGCTGATAACGTGGCCTATATTCATACCACGCTGATTCCCTATCTGCGTGCTGCCGGTGAAATGAAGACAAAGCCCACTCAGCACAGCGTGAACGAACTGCGCGGCATGGGCATTCAGCCCGATATTTTGGTGGTGCGCACCGAGCGTCCCATGCCTGAGGGTATGCGCGACAAACTGTCCAGCTTTTGCGATGTGGATGCGGTCATTGAAAGCCGTGATTGCGATGTGCTTTATGAGATTCCCATCAACTTGCAGGCTCAGCATATGGATGAAATTGTGCTCAAAAAGCTCAATATGGATGTGCCCCCTGCCGATATGACCGAATGGCGCAAATTGGTGGAGCGCATCAAACAAATAAAAGATAAGGTCAACATTGCCTTAGTGGGCAAATACGTGGAATTGCCGGATGCCTATCTTTCGGTGGTGGAAGCCCTCACACACGCCGGTTTCCATCACAATGTGGAAGTGGCCGTGCGCTGGGTGAATGCGGAAGCTTTGGAAGGGGATCTTTCCATTTCTGAAGCTTTGCAAGATGTAGACGGTATTCTGGTGCCCGGCGGTTTTGGAGACCGCGGCATTGAAGGGAAAATTTCAGCTATTGAATATGCCCGCTTAAACCATATTCCCTTTATGGGCATCTGCTTGGGTATGCAGCTGGCAGCGGTGGAATTTGCCCGCAACGTGTTGGGGTGGAAAGATGCCCAAAGCGCAGAGTTTGATAAAACCACCGAGCACAATATTATTGATTTGATGGCCGATCAAACCAATATTGAAAACATGGGCGGTACCCAACGTTTGGGCCTTTATCCTTGTCGGTTAAAAGAAGGCACATTGGCACGTCGCCTTTACGATGTAGAAGAAGTGAGCGAGCGCCATCGCCACCGCTATGAATTTAACAACGATTTTCGAGATCGTTTGCAGGAAGCCGGTTTGACTTTTTCCGGCACGTCGCCGGACGGCCGTCTCGTGGAAATTCTGGAACTTTCCGATCATCCCTTTTTTATCGCCAGCCAGTTCCATCCTGAATTTATAAGCCGCCCCAACCGTCCGCAGCCCATCTTTAAAGGTTTTGTGGGCGCGGCCTGTCTGTATCGGAACAAAAAATAAATAATGGTATCTTACTTGGGGATTATTTTCCAGGGCAAAGAAAAAGCAGAGTGTGACTGGGATTGGGTGTCGTGCTCTGCTTTAGTTTTTCTCAGGTTCGATGTTTCCGACGAAGTTCCAGTAGATGTGGATGATTTGGTTTTTCTTTCGTGTGCCGGGTATTTTTTCGGCTTGCTCGACTTCAATTCTTTCGACGAAGGTTCGGATAATTTCCGGTGTGAGTTCTTGAATGTCGGTGTACTTGCGTACTTGGGTTAAGAAGGCTTCGGTGTTTGCCATTTGGGTCTTGGCTTCGTGCAAGATGCCACGCAGTTCAGATTTCATTGGTTGAAAATGTGTGTGTTTCATCGCTCATCCAGTGGCGTGAAGCGTTTGTTGCAGTAGCTCAGTGCTTCTTCGTAGCTTTCAAACCACAGGTTGCATGTGCCGTAAGCTACGCACCACAACTCAGGCTTTTGGTGCAGTCGCTTGGAGAGGATCACCAACTGTTTATTGCGGTCTTTGAGTAAGCGAACGCAGCGGT
>JAEZVS010000013.1 GCA_023443145.1 Bacillota bacterium
AACGGTTGGCATAAGCCATCTGATAGATGGAAAGGCCATGGGCCTTATAGGGCGCATTCACTTTGGTGACCCCTTCGATTTCTTGCCCGTTTTGATCATGCAGCGAAAATGTGGTGACCCAGTTGTCAATGGCCCCTTGTTTGTCGTACACCGTTTGAAAATCACTCACCCGCATGGTCATGGGGCCGGTGTGTGCGGCAATGGATGCAGGCAAATCGGCGGCTTCACCGGCGGCCAGCTGCAATTGATCTTTTACGGCAAAGGACGACAACATGGCGCCCACCAAAATAATCAAAATCCCCACATGCAATAAGTGCGGCGCCACCAAAGAAAGCCGGCCTTTTTGGGCATACAAAAGCTTGCCTTCCCCACATTGCGCTTCATCCACCGCATAGCGATGTGCTGAAAAATACTGGCGCATAGCCTCTTCGTTTGCCTCCACATCGTTCAACTGCGGCAAACGTTCGGAAAAATCCGACGCCTTTAGGCGCAGTGTGCGTACCAAACCGGGCAGCAACTGCAGCGTGCAGGTCAAAAGATTCACAAAAAAAAGCGCCATTGCCAAACGAAAAGGCCAAGACTGATACATCTGGGGGAGATCATATACTGTGGCCGATACACAAAAGCCGGCAATGGCGGCAATTAAAACCACTGCCAACCGTATGGATGAAAGAAAGCGCAACATTCATTTTCCCCCTGCATGCGACGATAATCGCCATTGTCATCAATGGTATATTTAGTATTATAGCATGATTCCCCGCCTTCTGTACGGAAACCCTTCTTGGTAAGACCATTTATCTAAAACTATTTTTTATGATATGCATTAGTTTTATTATTCATTTGCTTGCCGGCCAGACTTTTCCTTCTCATACAATACCTTGCACAACCCGGCCTTACCGATTTCATGTCGTTGCGAAAGGTTCTAACTTCCAAAATAGACGCCACAACTGACGTATATCCAAACAAGATGTATCTCACATCTCATCCGGCTGAAATAAAACGACATGTTTTTTCTTCACTGCATAAAAATATGACAAAAAACAAAAATATCGACCGTACGCTTGGACCATCCGTTGCGATATCTTTTAGCGAAACAATAAGGTGATGCCGTTCAAAAAGAGCAGCGCATAAATGGCATACTTCATAAACAAAGGATTGATCATATTCAGTAAGCGACTTCCAACAATAATGCCTAAAACAAGACACACCAGACCGGGCAATAAAACGCCGGATAGGCTGACGTTAATCATGTTGAGATGGAGACGAAAAGCGAGGTCGAATGAGCACAAAACCCCGAAATACACTTGGGTGGAAGCAATATACTGATATTTATTATTTTTAAAAACCGCCAAATAATAGACCACAATGGGCGGTCCCCCAATGCCGAAAATACCTTCTAAAAAGCCACCGATAGAACCGGCTACAAGCCCATTCTTTCTGGACGGCTGCATGGTCAGCTTATCTTGTAAAAAGACCATAAAAAGCGTTAGTGCAATCAAAAACACGCCCAGAAATTTATACCAATTTAAATGCTGATAATGCTTCAGAATAAGAATAGAAACATAATCTAAAACAATACAGGATACAAGGGTATAGGGCAGACAAGACCAAACAATGTGCTTTCGATAAGCAATTGTGTATAAAAGGCCAATGCCGACACTAAAAAAAGAAATGATAGATAATAGGGTTAAATAGTCGACTCCGAAATAAGGCAAAAGCATCACCAGAATCATCGCAAACCCAAAACCGGTGATGCCGTGAACAGCAGCCGCAAAGAAAATAACGGCAAGAATAAAAATGGAAACATCCGCCGGCATCATTCATTCCCCCCCTCTATATGGATTTTGCGAAAACAGATTCTTCATTACAATATCATATACGCCTGCAGCAATATATCTGCATTGAAATACAAAGAATATACAGCGTAATGTTCCGCGAAGCTGCGTCTAAAACGATAAAAAGAACGCACTGCAATAAAAACTCGGAACGACAACAACGTGCAAATGGGGCGATACAGCATAAAACGCAAGCAACAACACGCTTTAAACAATCCTGAAAGCCAATCATCGCAACCGTATCCCTGCATCATTTCCGATGACTTCTTTTTATCAATATTATCAAAATTTTTAAATTTATTCTATCCATTATACCCGTTTCCTTGCCGGTAAATGTTGCAAACCTACATTTATTGCCACATCTAAAAACAATGCGCCGAATCGCTTATCATCTCATTAGAAAACGGAATCTGAGGCTTTAAACGGAATGCTGAAAAAGAGATAAAACACAAAACGCCCTCTGATGTAGAAAGAAATTCCACTGCATCAGAGGGCGCTTTCGTGTAAAAAGACATGCACCTGCTCTATCGTATAGATCCGGTGCCTATTTTTATTATTTCCTGTTTTTCTTATGATTTTTGCGCGCAACATCCAAATAATCTTCCATTTTTCGAATGCCCAGAAAGGTCAAGCCCACACCACTAATTGTCAACATAACAGATAAAATAAAAAAGTCATTCAACTTTATCAACGCACAGCTTATAAAAAACCAAAACAAGCAGAGCACTAAACAAACGCCCACACCTTTTAAGATGTCTCCCATATGATTCGTTTTACGTCTACAAAAAGAAACCGCTAGGGCCATCCATAATATCAATGCAGTCGTTATGTTTGTTCGCATGAAAATTGTCTGCTGACATAACGTCAAATCTTGCCATATGTCGAACATATCTCGTCCTCCTCTGTCATTCCGTATATTTTATGAAAGACGATATCGTTCAAATTGCACGAAAAAAAGATAACCCATCTCATCAATTCACGGACAAATGAACAATGATTCAGTATCCAAAAAAACTTTATTTTGTCGCATATCTGCAAAATAGCTGACATCTTTCATTTCACTGTCATTCCGAACAAGCTTAGTATGCAACTCCACTTTAAAGCATGAAAAATTTTGGTCTAAAAACCTACTTGTATAACAAAATATCTCCCGGCTGACAATTTAGCTCTTTACAAATTTTTGATAGAGTTGTAAATCTGATTCCTTTGGCTTTACCTGTCCTTAAAATCGATAGATTCGCCTCGGTAATCCCTATTTTTTTGGCCAACTCTTTAGATGTAACCTTTCTGCTTTTTAATACCGCATCTAAATTGATAATGATCTCCGACATTTTAAATAACACTCTCTGAATCGTTCTGATAATAAGATCCTTTCATGAATACTTTATATGCTGAATATGATAACGCAATGAACAACAAGTTTAGGATATATTCTCTAATGGATACATCGAATACGGCGCTCACATTCGTCACTTGCGCATATCTAAATACGCACCCGGAGGCAAATTCCAGCACCGTTATCATCACTAAAAGAATCGTCGTGCTTTTACATCCATCAATATTGCTCTTCACAAAATATTCTCCCTTGCTTAAATTGAGCGTCACGAATGAAATGTTTTTAAATATAATAGCAATACATATCACAATCAGCATTGCTGTAATGCACGAAAAACATATTAAAAAAACCGGAAAATCCATGTTCATATCATGCAACATATTGTCAATATCTGATTTAAAATAGATGGTGAGCATGCAGCCCAGAAAAATCAGGGCACTTAGCGCATAGAAAAAATACTCTAAGACTTTAAAAGTTTTGCTGATCAGATCAAATAATGAATGTTTCATACTAATTCACTCCACCGAAACTTGCTATTTCATCGATATTTTTAATTTTTCTATTCTCTTCTTCGGATAATTCCCAAGTGATAGAACCCAAACGAGAATCGCCTTTCAGTGTTATGTACGGATAGTTTTTATAGGTATATAAATTGTAATTTTTCAAAGAATACAAGCTGCGTTTTATGACTGCATGATTCTTTCTTTTGGTGGTTATCACGTAATGATATGCTATTTCTGCATCTTGTGGCACCTCGCCAATTATGACCGATTTCTCTTCTCCAATATTCTCAACACTATCACCAACGAGGCTCGCAAAATATTCATTCACTTTCTGATTTTCAGTTTCATAAACTTTATTACCATTTTCATCATATATTTCTATTTTTTCTCTCCTGTCTTCTTGATCGGCACGCCTTGCGTTATGAACCTCGCAACCAGATATCAGCATCATCAACATGACCAAGCCAAGCAAGAAAATGATATTTGGTTTTTTATTCATATCCATTCTCCTTTTCGTTAAAAATTATTGTAAAACGATAATTTTTGCCTGTCAAGGTATAATTAAGCAATCTGCCTATATATCCACATCATTATTTTCTTCCAATGTATATCGCTGTTTGAAGAAACAGGTTCATAAGAAATAATATCCATTCAATCTAAAAACATTTTAAGCATCAAATGATATGTGGATGATTATTTCTTTCAAAGGTCTGATCATCTGGCTTGATGCGCGAACCCTTCTATAAAATTTTTTCGCAATCATGAAATGCAAATCATTTCTTAGAAACGCCCTTTTTTAATCGATGTTCCGTTCTTAGTATGGACACAATGGGAATGATCAGTGCGATAAAACATGAAATATGTTCCGCATAAGATAGACTCAAATTGGTAAAATTTGCAATGATATACAAAGCAATCATAATAAAAATGGAGCAAACACTTCCAAGCAGCGAAGTACGAGCAAAAATATGATTTGCCAATTTCCAATTATCCAAAGTAGCCATTGATTTCTCAGTACGATATCCATACCACATATTCGGTTTTTTGGGTGGCATAGTGACTGAAATCAAACCTAATAGCAACATCAAGCCATTTACAACAATAGCCGAAGCAAAGTTCATATAAAATGCTTGCAACACCAATCTATTCCTGCCTTTCCATGCTTCATATTGATTACACTCGCTTAATATGCCCTTATATAATCCATCGCAATCTTAATGCATATCAAAAGTATCAATATTAAAGCAACCAAATCAAACGCAACCACATATTCCGGCTTTATGATACACAGGGCAACCGAAACCAAAGCGATTGGAAAAATAATGACACCACATACCTGCAAATACTTCTTTGACAAATCCAATCTTTCGTTATGTTGTGCACTCAAATGATTATGAACATCACTTTTATTCCGAACATTTTTCGATCGACCGGCTGTAAAAAAAAAGCAAATAAGAAAACTGTTAAAAGCCAAACCATATTAAACAATGAATTCAGAACGATTAAATTCAAATCATCACATCCCTTCTATGGTTTGAACTTTTGATCTATTTTTGCGGCAATATAAAAATTTATAGCTGTAAATAAAGCACCTATGATCATTGTTAAGACCAATAAATAATCATACAAATAGGTATACACAAGGAATGACGTAATGATAACCGGAATAATGCATATGCTTCCGGCTTTAACCATATATTTTGAAGCAAGAATCTGAGATTCTCTCCATATTTCTGGACTAGAAACAGAAGTTTCTGTTCTAAAACCCACTAAATAATTCGGCCCTATTTTACTGGTCCAACATTTTAATATCATAGCAACAACAAAGAAAGTACATATAACCAAAGTATTTATAATAATATAGAACACCGGAATCACGCCCTTTCTGTATACGTGGTCATATTCATGAACAAATTATGCTACTGCAATTTCTGTCGTAAATATACAGTAACACAGGGCATCTGGAACTGTGAATCAATATATGAACGATTGCATAAAATTGCTTCTTCCTTGTCTATATCTTTTTCGTTATTTTACCTCTAATATTTAAACAATGCTAAGATTATTTATCTCTTATGACATTTCCCGGGTTGAATATACTTTATTCAATCAAACAATTCGCCATATTAAGCAACGCCTTTTCATATAAAAGCGTCTCTAATAATCAGCATCGATGCATATAGTAATGAATTAACGGCTTTCTCCGGATGAAGATGTTATGATTATTTCCAGTCATCTGATCAAGGAAAGCAAATCCGTCTATGAGATTTTATCTATAAAGTGATATTCATTTTGCGCTTTTTTTCCATTCTTAATCAATTACATTGTCAAATTAAAAGTAGGCTCCGTGCATTTCTCATAAATATAAAGCAATTATGCTGACACAAACATTACTAAATACCGAAAATGATAAAACTAAATAAAGCTGTAGGTAACAAATCAGCTATCTAAAGCATTATTTAATTCCAGAATATATATTTCTTTCCACAATTAATATATATAAAGTCTAAAGCTATCCTCTTACTGAATAATCAACGATAAATATTTCTAAGACTGTAATCAGACCAAATAAGCTCCAGATTACAATAACTATATGGTTAAAGAAAACAATATTTCAAACAAAAAATCACAAAAAATGCAATAATTAACAACATACACATAAGCAAAATCGTTCTTTGTACTTTTAATAGACAACCTTTTTTATCAGATTCTCTTTTTCTGTTTTACCATAGTATTGAACCCTGTTGTAATATTGTTATTGGTTATTTTATGCCATAACCAGTACGCAGACACAAAATGAAAGACATTAACAGAATTGTTTTCGCAGCAAACGTTCTTGGTTCCATATAATTCACAATGGCACCATTCCTTATACCATATTTATTTAAAAAAATGCGGCGTTTTCGAAATAAGGAACAAGTAGAGCGTTTTATATTTTGAATTTCACAGGCTGTGTACCGGATGATGTTTTATATTATTTTTTTACATAAAAAGTAGCTTTACCTTTACCGTATCGTTCAATATAGCCTTCATCCATTAATTGCCTGAGCTTATTCTCAACTGTTGCTCTCCCAATACTTGGAACCAATTCCATAACATCGTTTTTTGTAAACTTACCTAGTGTTCTATCTACCGCATTTCTTACCAAATCAATACTCGATATTTTTTCATCTACATAATCCACTCTTTCTGCAAAATCAATATAAGCGGATAATATTATTCTCAGGAGATACTTTATAAATGGTATAGGGTCTTCTTTATTTTCGTGCCAGCCCACGCCACTCTTTTCCAACGCTACATAGTAACCATCTTTATATTTTTCTATTTTGCTTTCCAGACTGATATATTTACCAACAACATAGTTTTGCTTATACAATAAAAGAGCGGTTAACAATCGACTCATTCTTCCGTTCCCATCATGAAAGGGATGAATGCAGAGAAAATCATGAATAAAAATTGGGATTAAAAGTAAAGAATCCACTTCTTTTTTAAGTCAAGTCCAAAATCTTGTGTAAAAGTTCCTAGTACAATGTTTGCTATTTTCTAAAGTTTTATGTAAGTTCTTGTAGCACCTATCCAATCTTCATGTTGATGCATCAACATGGCCCCGATTAAAC
>JAEZVS010000175.1 GCA_023443145.1 Bacillota bacterium
AGGTGCAACTCGCCATTGTTCCATCGCATGCCATAATATTTCTTGGGCATCCCGTTTACATAGATGCCGCCGCCGCCAAAAGCATTTTGTGTGTAACCTGAACCATTCATGTGATTATTGGTGATGACGCCACCACTAATATAGGCTCTGTCCACAGCAGAATAGGCACCGGCTTGAATGAAAATCCCGCCGCCGGTGGCACCGGCAGTGTTGCCGTCAACAAGTCCGCCGGTCATATATAAAGTGTTTGAGCGACGGCCCCATTCTTGTGCACCAATGCTGATACCGCCACCAATTTCCGCAGCGGTATTGTTGATGACCTGCGCGTCATCAGATAAATAAACGGTGCCGCCTTCATATGCCAAAACACCGCCACCGGCTGAATAATACTGCCTTACACTCGTATCATACATGAGGCTGGCTCTGTTATTCTCTATGACGCCGCCGCTCATATGCAAGGTGGCGCCTCTGGTTAAATAAATGCCGCCGCCATAATTGGCCTGATTCCGGCTGATTTCACCGGCGGTCATGTTCACCGTACCGCCATAAGCGGAAATGGCACCGCCGTACGTGGTGGTATTTTTTTGGTTTTCAATCATATTATTATAAAGCACGGTTCCCTCTTGAATATTGAGGGTGCCGCCCACATAAATCAATGATTTCTTATTAACAGCAGAACCATTGCCGTTCACGATGATGTGCGATAAGGTCGCCTCGCTGCCTTCCGGAACTTTCAGTAAATAATCCAAAAAGCTTTGATCACGAACCAAAGTGGCATTTGTGCCGCTTAAAGACACATCGCCTGATACATTGGTGGTGCCGATTACAATAATTTCTTTTACTTGCGCGTTTGCTTTAGCCAGGGCTTTGGCCGCTTGAAACGTCTTCACAGCCGTTTCCGGCGTCAACCCGTCATTTTGGTCATTGCCTTTAACCCCGTCTAGATAAATCACCTGCGCGGCATTTTGCTGATTTGCCGGATTCGCCTCATCGCTATTGACATTGCGATCGGCAACATCTTTTTCTCCGTCTTGAGTGGTGGCCGCTTTTTCAGGCAAAGCGGTCGACTTTCCATTTTCCTCTCCCTCAGTCGGAGAACTTGGCGGCACTGCCGAAGCATCGTCTGAAGATTTATCCACAGCTGAAGAATCTTCTCTATGCTCCTTTACCGCATCAGCAAGGGACGACTTTTGTGTAGTTAACGTCTCTCCAGGTTGTGTTTCCGCCAGAATTTTTCCTTGCATTGTGGCGCCTTGCTCAGCTACGGATGATCCATCCGCTCCATAAGCATGGGGTGGTGGCCAAAATAGGCACACCAGCAACATACTCAGCATCAGCAATAATGATTTGTGCATTCGAATGTGTATAATAACTACCCTTTCTTTGTCATATATTCTCATTTTTTAATTATACCTACGCGAGTTATGTATGTCAACAATTCGCAGTCATTATTTTTTTGAATATTTATGGGCAACAATTATTCTGTTATCAAGTGCTTCACTCACTTTTTTCGCTTTATAAAATAAAAATTCGGCTGTTTACATTTCACAGCAAACAGCCGAATAAATATTTTCTCTTTGGCTTATCCATTGCGCCAGGCAGACGGTGAAAACAGAATAATAATCGGAAAAATTTCCAAGCGTCCGGCAATCATACCGATGGAAAGCATCAATTTACTGAAATCCGACAATGAAGAAAAGTTGGCGCTGGGACCCACAGCACCGAAGCCCGGACCAACATTATTAAACGTGCCGGCAACAGCACCGAAAGCCGTTTCAAAATTAACATGATCCATAGACACCATCAGAAGAATAAATAAAAATGCAAAAGCGTAGACCATCAAATACACGCCTACTTCACGTTGTTGGCTCTCAACGATGGGTTTTTTATTGATAAGGACCGGTGTTATTCGTCTGGGACTGGTCGCTTGGCGAATTTGCGCGCGGGAAATTTTTAAAAGCTCCAATGTCCGTCCTACTTTCAAACCGCCTGCGGTAGATCCGCCACAGCCACCAATAAACATCAATAACAAAAGCACCACTTTGGAAAATACCGGCCACACTTCAAAGTCGGCTGTAGAATAGCCGGTTGTGGTCATAATAGACGCCACCGTAAAAATGACCTGACGAAAACATGTAAAAATATTGTCATATTGATTGTGTACATTGATCATAATAAGTGCAGTGGCCATGGCAATAATAAGCAAATAGAAACGCAGTTCTTCATCGCGAAAAAATGCCCCGACCCGTCCACGCAAAACAGAGTAGTACAAATAAAAGTTGATGCCGAAAAGAATCATTCCTCCGGTTAAAATATATTCTACAAGCGGCGAATGAAAGGCATTGATACTGGTGTTATAGCTGGAAAACCCTCCGGTGCCGGCTGTGCCCATTGCATGAATAAGTGCATCAAATAAATTCAAACCGGCTGCCATCAGTAATACCGCCAGCACCAAGGTAAACGCAGCGTATATAACATATAAAATGCGGGCGGTGTCTTTTAATCGGCTCACCAGCTTGCCAAAAGTGGGGCCCGGCACTTCAGCTTTCATTAAATGTACACTTTGGCCGCTCACATCGGGTAATACCGCCAAGGCAAACACCAACACCCCCATACCGCCAATAAAATGGGTGAAGCTGCGCCAGAAGAGTACCGAATGCGGCAAAGATTCAATATCTGTTAATATGGATGACCCTGTGGTTGTAAAGCCTGAAGCGCTTTCAAAAAACGCATCAACAAAATGCGGTATGCTGCCGCTCATATAAAAGGGCAAGGCGCCCACCAGTGAAAGGAATAGCCAACACAGACTGGTTATCACCAAACCTTCGCGAATGTAAATGCGCGGATTGGATGGTTTCACCCAACTCATAAATCGCCCTAAAAGAAAAGTGATCAGTATCGCCACTAAAATGCCGTTGCGGGAATGCTCCCCTTCATGATAAAGAAAGGACACCAGCAACGTAGGTGTCATGAGAAGAGCCACCACCATAAGGATTTTACCTGAAATATGGCAAATCATCCGTTTATTCACAACGCATTCACCAACTTTCCATCAGATCGTCCGGTGATGATATTTTACCTAAGTCAGACACCACAATAATGCGATCACCTGCACATACCACGTCATTGCCTCCGGGATGAATGATTTTTCCCTCACGAATAATGGCCAAAAGCAACACACCTTTTTTCAAGGGCAAATCCTTCAGGGCAATATTTAATAGATGACTGGTTTCATGCATGAGAAATTGAATGGTCTCCACACGGCCTTCCGCCAATCGATAGAGGGTTTCAAAGCTGGAGCCCATCGCATTTTTCAACGAACGCACTTCACTCACCATCATGTCCGCAATAATGCGCTTTGGTGTAATGATGGCGCCGTAGGAATCCGGTTCTAAAATGCTCAACAGCCGTGTACGGTTCACCTTGGTGATGATACGCGATACACCTACGTTTCGAGCATACATGGATATCAACAAATTTTCTTCATCAATACCCGTAGAGGCAATCACACAGTCAAAATCCGACAAACCTTCTTCTTCCAGCATATTCTGGTCTGTGCCGTCGGCGCAAATCACCGCCACATGCGGAAACGTTTCGGCCACTTCGGTGGCCACTTTCTGATTGCGTTCAATCACCTTCACATGAAATTGATTTTGCAAGTGGCGCAATAAATAGTGGGTGACACGTCCGGCGCCGATGATCAAAACCGACCGCATCCGGCGCGTTTGACTGCCGCAATCACGATAAAACTGACTCAGTGCTTTGGCTTCTCCCGTTACATGAACAATATCTTCTGCTTTAAGCACAAAAGAGCCGTCCGGTACAGTGACATCGCTGCCGCGCTCCACCATCGCTATAATGACACGGCCGATGCTCATACGCTGCACTTCTTCCAAACTTTTACCCACATAAGGGCTGGTTTTCGACAGACGCACGCCCACAATGCTCATGCGTCCGCGAACAAAACGCTCCAAACTCACAGCCATAGGATAGCGCACCAGATCATACATACTGTGAGCCGCTTCACGCTCAGGGTTGATCATACGATCAATGGCCATGGCCCGTTGCATAAAACCTGCATGCCCGGAGTATTCCGGATTACGCACACGGGCAATGGTATGTTTGGCGCCCATCTCTTTTGCAAGACGTGACGCAATGATATTGATTTCATCTTTTTCCGTTACTGCGACAAATACATCCGATTCTCCGGCGCCTGCTTCTTTCAATATGTCATAGCTGGCGCCGTTGCCACACAGTCCATTGATGTCGGCCGCATTCATCACAGAGCCGAAGACCAGCGGATCTTGTTCAATCAAGATCACATCGTTGCCTTCCATGTCCAGATCTCGACAAAGCACTTCACCCACCTTGCCGGCGCCCACAATCACAATTTTCATCTCACGCCCTCTTTCCCCACTTAAAATAAATATGGTGATTCCGTTTATAGATCACAGCACAGGCCATGGCTCGTTGATTATACGTCTTTTACAATGAGAAAGAACATATTTTTTAAAAAGCAGGCCATCAGGCCTGCCGGGAAAAATCAATAAACTGTTGGGTATCGTAACGCGTGCCGTCCACCCATAAATAAAGATGGTAACGGCCCGTTAATTCCTGCAGAGGCACACGCCAACACACCACGCGCTCCGGCCCGGCTGTTTTGCTCATAAGCCAAGACGCACCATAGGGCTGACGGTTGTTTTGAATATAGACTTGCTGATATTTTAGAGAGATGTCCTCCTCCGATGTGGCATTTTCTAACAGAAGGGCCGTGGCTTCTCCTTGATAAAACTGTGCCGACAGATAAAGTACGCCGTCACGAAAATCAAAATGCAGGTGCATGTCTTCCGGTACCGCTTCGTTGGCTTCCACCGGCAAAGGCACATCAATTTCAAGAGGCGATGCCCAGCGCCCCACCACACCGCAAACCGTTCCGGAATAGGATAAAGTCGATTCATGCAGCGGGAAAAGGCCATACGCTGCAGCCGGAAGCTTTACCGATTGTACTTCATTCCCATCTTCATCTAAAAAAATGCAGACAGTCCAAAGTTGGCGCTCCGGATGTTCCAAGCGGTCAAAAATGCCCGGTCCTCTGCCGCTTTCGCCACCACCTCCCAGCACCGCTATGGCGCCTTCCCTTAAGGGCACCAGCCGGTTTAAGACGGGGCTTGCTTCCGAACTTTGCTGAATAATCCGGTGATCGCCGCTAATCCCGTCCAGCGCCAAAAGAAACGGCATACGATTGCCGAGTGCTCCTTTTAATCGAGAACCGTCCAATACCCAAATCGTTTCTCCAACGCCACAGACGCCACCCGGGGTTGACAGAGGCAGCCCGCTTTTATCTGAATAAATATGATGCACCTCTGCTGTAGCGGCATCAATGGCCAATAAAGACGATGCATGTTCGGCAACCGTCCAAATCATATTTTCAGCCTCATCGTAATAAAGTTGCGACAGATGACACCAGTCTGTACTCGACCGAACAGGCGCGACATCGCCAACAGAAAGATGGCGGCGCAAATCCAAAATATGAGAGACGGCACCGGTTTTGATGTGAACCCACACCAAATGATCCATCACCGTGCCGTTGTCTCCTCCTGTAATGGCGACCAGATGTCCATCGGGCAGCACAATCGCATCGTTGGCCACCCCTTGCGGCAGGCGCAGTTCTTGATAAACGCGCCCCAATAGATCCATCTCCCAAAGTGCGGTTGGACCATACGGCGGTGCAGGATTTTTAGGCGCACCGGTTATAAAATGGCCATTGGCCAGAGGACGAACAAAATGCGACAGATACTCGGTAAAATAACCGCAACATGCGCCGTGTTGATCATAAAGGGCGGGCCAATGGTCGCCATCGGCAAAAAGGGCCAAATAATAAGTGGATGCTTCATCGGCCGGCAGCAGTCGTGGGTCTTGCGGCTGCTGCATCAGCGCCATAGATGGAGGCAATGTCGGTGCAGAAATCACTGTTTCAGCCACCACCCCTTCCGGATCGGAAAGCCTGATGCGATTCTCAACGCCCGGCTCAAGTCCAATAATCGGCACCCGGTGCACCTTTGCTTTCTCACTCATCCAGCGTCTGTCGCCCACCGATACCACATATTGAACGGGCACATCTGTATGGAAACACCACACGGCTGCAAGGGGCGCACGGCCGTAGGGATTCATCACCACCTGCGCATCCGTCATCCGATGCGTCCGCGCCAGCCGGTCCAGTTCGTCATCTACCGCGCGCTGGGCTGCAAAGGTATCATAAGAGGTCAAAACCGCCATTAGATACCCTGCCCCATCAAGCGAAGGACACTCTCATTATAGGTATGCACCATGGCTTCCGCTTCGTCGGGGGTAATCTCGCCTTTTTTCGCCCGTGTCAAAAAAGCTTCCGCTTCGGCCCGCATGCTCTGATGATCTGCCCAGGCTTCAGGGTCATAATCGTTTTCTTGAAATACAGCCGAGGCCGCCATCAAGCGCTGTAAAGTCACGAGCGCTTTCATTTCCCGGTCTTCATCAATAACGTGACGCATGAGATAGCCAAACGTCCAACCGCGGTTCGTGTCTGTTACCATTGCTTTATAGGGAATTTTTACGCCTATTTCTTTAAGCCCGGCCAGCATACGATCCAAAAAAGCGTCGTCGGCCTCCATGAGCATAAAGGTTTCTTCCGGAAGCTCTTTAGGCGCCGGGTTGAGATCGGTATGCACTTTAGCCAATAAATCTCCCACGGTAGTGTCAAAATCATATTCGTTCACTTGCCGCCAGGGGGCATCAAAGCGGTTGAGCAAATTGATGAGTTTCGCATATTCGTCTGATTCCAGACGTTCCATATTGTATATGAGAATCATAAATCCTCCTAAGGTTTGATATAGGCATAGCCGTCCGCTTGACGGTCGGCCAATTCGATGATAGCGGCAGGTATGGGACGTACACCCTCCACCAAATCATCCACAGCAATTTTCTGTGCATTCAACGCATTTTGGCATACCAATACTTCCAGCCCTTTTTCAATATAGCCGGTGAGTTCATCATAAAAGCCTGCCGATACAGCGCCTTCTTTGGCGCTCTGCGCCGCTGCCGGTCCGTTGATGACCACCAACAAATGGTGTTCTTCATTTTTTTGTGCAAAATAATTGAAGGTGTTGTACACATTGCCTAAAAGCACACCCCAGGCCTCAGGCTGATCAATGTGAAAACAAATTTTTTTCATGGTTCATCTCCTTAATCTTGACTGACAAACAAAAGTCCAAAACCGTGATGCACCGAAATGGTGCCCTCTTGAGCAACCATCACATTGCTGAGGCCCCGGCTTTGGCCGAATAAAATCGTGTCCTCTTGCAGCGGGTAATAAAATCCGTTTAATGTAAGGGTTAAGCCGTCCGGAGATAAAGGCACCACGCTTACGTTGTCTTCGGTGCGGCTCAAATGATAGGCGCCGGCTTTGATTAAGCGGCAGCAGTTATTTGCATCCCAAAGCACCACTTGTGGGGATGAAGCCGCCGCAGCAGAGATGAGCATCACGCTTCCCAATACATGGTCAAGTCGGGAGCCGGTGGCGCCTAAGAGGATAATTTCTTGAAAGCCGCGGTCACAAAGAGCTTTTACCGCACTTTCCGTATCGCTGTCGTCTTTTTCCACCGGGAGACGCAACACCCGGGTGTCGGCGGCCGATACTTTCTCTAACACCTCGCCATCCACCGAATCCATATCGCCCACCAGTAAATTCGGCGTCAATCCGGCTCGATGCACCGCTACGGCGCCACTGTCGGCGGCCGCCAAAAATTTACTTTGCGCCAACGCCTCTTTCAGCACATGCTCGGAAGGGGCATCGCCGCCAACCACCAGCACTGCGCGTTTCGCCGGATTAATATCCTTATTAAGCAGTTTTTGGTTCATGCGCATCACAGCTACACCAACTTCACATCGATAGCGCCCTGACCGTAATCCACAATCAACGCTTCCGTTCCCGGTTTAAATTCGTCCACATCATATAGCAACGTGCGGCGAAAAGCCATTTCACCTGTATCATTTAAAAACGAGATCATCACCGCACTGTGATCGCCCAAGGGCAAATCCCTCAAATCCACCGTTGTGGCTGCACCGGCGGGCAGATTTTCAGTCAACAAACCGTCGTCATCGCTTTCCAAAGCAATGACAAACGATTGAGGCCGATTGGTGGTGTTCACCAATCGAAGCACCAGCGCCCGACGAATGGCGCCAACCAATTTGTGTGTGGCAGCACTTGCAACCAAAAGGGCCAGCGCCGCTAAGCCTTTTTTGAATCTCATTGTCATTCCTCCTAACCGAAATCATAGCACGAAGCATCGCGCGAATCAATGGAATGGTTTCGTCCTGCTCGCATACATGTTATACTGATTTTAGGCAACAATCCGCTGTCAGAACAGGAGGTTTACCTATGCGTGCTGCCATTTTTGATCTGGATGGAACTTTAGTCGATTCCATGCCCTATTGGCGTGGACATTTGGCCGGCTACTTGGCCGATCTGGATATAGATCTGCCCGATGATTTGGAAGTTAAAGTCAACGAAACCGGTTCTTTCCAGCTGCTTTTTAATGAAATTAAAGAAAAACATCCACACATCACCATGGAGGATATCATCCGCAACTACCATGAGCGCATGCGTCCGGAATATGAAACCGCCATTTTACCCAAAGAAGGGGCCGAAGATTATTTAAAACTGCTTCTAAAACGGCGCACGCCTATGTGCATTGCCACCGCTACACCTCGCTATTTGTTTATGCCGCTCATTGACCGTCTAAATTGGGATCGCTATTTCGACTTTTACATCACCGTACCGGAAATAAAAGCCGGCAAATCCTATCCCGATATTTATGAATATTGTGCTCTGCGCTACGGACTGGACAATCACGACTGCACCGTGTTTGAAGATACCATCCAGGCCATCACCACCGCCCACGATGCCGGCTTTTACACCATCGCCATCAAAGACCGCACCTCAGCGTGGGCGCAAGATCGGATTGCTGCCAAGGCCGATCGCTTTGTTTCCCATTATTCAGAGCTCATGTGAGGCAACCATGGATAAACCGAAAATAAATACACGTTATTATTTTATCGAATTAAATGAAAAAGGCGATGCCTATGACATCGCCCAAAAAGAAAACCACTTAGACCAAGATGATCTTTATAACATCGCTTCTAAAAACTGGGCCCTGCGCCCCGAAGACTTAGAGGCGCGCACCTTCGACATCTTAAAAACATTAACTTGTCTCTCAGATGAAGAGGTCAGTGCGATGATGTGGCAGCAGTCGACCGGTAAGAATTAGACAAGCACGCTTTTCATGCCCATGCTCACATACATGAGCATAAATTGCGGCCAAAACAGTTCCCGGCTTCCCTGCAGAGGATCCATGACCTGCACCCGGCCCCAATCCACACCATGGACCACCACCACATGTAAGTTTTTATAGGGATAAACGGTGCGGCCATCCACATCCCAGCGCATCTCGTTTATTTTTTCCGGCCATTTGTCGTCTACCGTCACCCAGGCAATAACAGGCCGTCCGCGATGAAGCTCATAAGACATGCGAAACCATTCCATAACCAACGGCGCCTTTGCTCGCTCTGATGAACCCACATGTTCAAAATACTGGTTGGCTGCTTTTGCCAGAGGTCCCGGATAGCAATAAAAACCCTGCCCCGCAGGATCTCCTACATAAGCTTGGGCCGGTGATGTATGGCCAACAGGTCCTTTGGGTAGAAAATCGTTGGCCAGCTGTTCCGGGCTCACATCAAAACCGTTGTGGTGCAGCACCATGGCAAGAGATGTTACCTCACAGCCGTTGGGCAGGCCCGGCAATTGGCGGATATCGGGCACATGAATATGGAC
>JAEZVS010000035.1 GCA_023443145.1 Bacillota bacterium
AAGTATGGCTTTGTGACTGAAAATGAAATGAATATATCAGATATCCAAATGCCATCACGGACGATCGCGTTAAATCCGCCTGCCTTTTTGGATGCGCATCACCATTTCACGGCAGTGGAGCGCGGCACCATTTTGCACCGGGCGATGGAATTGATGCCTTTTGAAGAAATCAGTTGGGAGAAAATAAATGCGACCTTAAAGATGTGGATTGAGAAAGGTCTTTTTACGGAAGCCGAAGCTCAGGCTGTTTCCGTCGAGGGATTGATGAGGTTTTTTGAAAGTCCGTTGGGTGAAGAAGTTTTGACTTATAGAGATACAGTGGTGCGGGAGGCGCCATTTACCATGCGTTATCAAGGTTATATAGTTGACGGGCGCATCGATTTGTATTATGAACGTGCCGACGGATTGGTCATTGTTGATTTTAAGACCGATCGTGTGCCGGATCCCGCAAAGCATGAACAGCAAATGAATCTATATGCAGACGCATTGGCCTCGGCCAAAGGAAGGCCTGTGGCGGGCATGTACATTTTTTGGCTGCAACACGGCTATGCAACACGATTACACTGAAGCAATAACGGGCGGTTCTTTGTAGTCCCGTCCTCGTTCCTGCAGAGAGCCGTCGCCCATCAAAAAAGACTGTAGATCCTGTCGGCGCACATCAGCGGCAAGGGCACGATCACTTTCGAAAGATAAATGTTTTTGGTCGCGGCCCACATTCTGAATAATGGGGACCCCTTTCTTGCTTAATTGTTTTAAGTGGGCACAGCCGCGCTTATTGGCACCCAGCACCCGCAAATAAGGTATTTCTTGCGGTGTATCTACCGGCGAGAGCCACGACAACAATAAGCGCCGGAGACGGCTTTTGGTATAATGTCTGGTTTGGGTTTGTCGGAGCCACTCATCTAAGGATTGCGCACAAGCCGCACCGGCTAAGAGGCGCCGGGCCATACCCGGTTCCAAATGCAGTTGTGCTTCTAAAGAAGTGGTATCTTGTGACAAAAGGGCCACTTGCAGTGCGGGGAATATTTTATTCAAATCTGCCGGAACTTGGTTTGAAACCATACACTTTTTAATGATGTCTCGTGAAAAATCCGGTAAGTCTTGGTCGATGTGCTGTTGTGCATATATGTTTTTTCGCAACTGACTGGCAGAGGCGAAGCAGTGCTTTCTTGGAATGGCAAGCGGCGTAACAGTTTGAGGTAATGCGGATAAATAAAGCATATTCAAGCGGTCGTTGGGACGGTGGCGAAGATTGCTTTCGCCGGTGACTGTTTCCAAAGCCAACTGTTGCGCCACATGAAACGATGCACCATCGGAAAGGGCTTGCCTAAATATTTGTTGGAATTGCGCGCCGGGATTACACCACGCTTCCTTTAAAGTCGTCAACTGTGACAAGTTGCCGCATTCGCTGCCAAAGGCGAGGTTATCCAAAGGGCCTGCGGCCAAGAGGGTGCGCACGGCGCCTTGCGCAAAGACTTCGGCACTTTGGGTTGCATAGCCCTGATGAAGCTCAAATATAAGGTCACAGCCACCGCACAGAGCCATTTTTGCACGTGCCCATTTGCTGACGATGGCCACATCGCCGCGTTGGGTAAAAGGACCGCTCATCACCGCTACAATGAGCGTATCTCCCAATTGGCGCCGCACTTCCTGTATCAAATGCCGGTGCCCAAGATGAAACGGATTCCATTCAGCCACCATGCCGCAAATGGTCATATTTGTCCCTCTCCTTTTGTGTGTATTTTGTGATCTGTCCGTTACCAGATGATTGTAGCAAAGAGATTGGGGTGTTGACAATTATTTTGCCGATGTCTATAATAGTACAAGTTGAATCTCGTAAAGCACAAAGGAGACATCATGTCGCTTTTCATGGATTTGGCACCGGTTCGGCCCAAAGTTGGGTTAGAAATACCATTTGAACTCACCACAGATGCATTGCCCCTTCTGCATGGGGAATGGCAAATGAACGCACCGCTTTTAGCAAAAGGTGTGATCCATCCGGAGATGCACACGCTTCTTGTGGACGGTACCATTACAGTGAGCCTTCAAACGCCATGTGCGCGGTGTTTGCAGCCGGTGGAACTGCCGCTTGTGTTACCTTTTTCAGAGAAACTCATTTACGTGCTCGATGTGCCCCATGTTTTAGAAGAAGGTCAGAAATTGACCGATTTGGAAGACGATTACTGGGTATTTGACAAACTGCTTTATGATTTCGAACCTCTGATTGTGGACGAAATATTAGCAGCCTTGCCGGCGCGTATCCTCTGTAAAAAAGACTGTAAAGGGCTTTGTGAGCATTGCGGTAAAAACTTAAACATTGAAACCTGTGCGTGTGATCACAAGGTCATCGATCCCAGATGGGCCAGGTTGCAGGAACTGCAAGATGGGGAGGTGTAAATATGGGTGTACAAAAAACCGGACGTTCCAGATCAAGAACCAATAAAAAGCGCAGCGAATGGCTGAAATTAGATGGCGTTCAAGCCACCACATGCCCGAACTGCCATGAACCACGCTTGCCACATCGCGTTTGCCCGTCTTGTGGGTATTACAATGGCCGTAAAGTGGGTGCTGTGAACACTGCGCCAACGGCTGAAAACAACTAATTTTATGCCCGAACAGGTTTCGACCTGGTCGGGATTTTTTATATAAAAACCATCTTTTGCAGGAGGAAAACATTTGGACAATAAACAAATTAGAAATATCGCCATCATTGCTCACGTCGATCACGGAAAAACCACTTTGGTGGATCAAATGTTGAAGCAAGCCGGTGCATTTCGAGCCAACGAGCAGGTGCAGGAACGTGTGATGGACTCCAATGATTTGGAACGCGAAAAAGGCATCACTATTTTGGCGAAAAACACCTCCATTGATTATCACGGCGTACAAATCAATATCGTAGATACACCTGGTCATGCTGATTTTGGCGGCGAAGTGGAGCGCATTATGAAAATGGTTGACGGTGTGCTATTGATTGTAGATGCTCAGGAAGGCTGTATGCCTCAAACGCGCTTTGTGCTCAAAAAAGCATTGGAAGCTCGGCTGACCCCTATTGTGGTTATTAATAAAATGGACAAACCCTTTGTTCGTCCGCGAGAAGTGGTGGACGAAGTATTGGAACTTTTCATTGATTTGGACGCCTCTGAAGCACAATTGGAATTTCCCATAGTCTATGCTGTCGGAGTAAAAGGGCAAGCCGGTCTGCAAGAAGGGCAACTTGGGGACGATTTAAGAGACCTTTTTGATGTGATTATTAAAACCATTCCTGCGCCGGCCGGTGAAGCAAACGGTCCATTGCAGGCGCAAATTACATTGATGGATTTTAATGAATACATTGGAAAAATCGGTGTGGTCAATATTCATCGCGGCACCGTAAAAAAAGGTCAAACGGTGTCCATTATGAATCGAGACGGTAAGGTACGACAAGCAAAAATTGTGCGTCTCTTCGGCTATTCAGGATTAAAGAAAGTGGATATTGAGGAAGCATCGGTGGGTGAAATTGTGGCAGTAGGGGGACTGGGCGAAATCAACATCGGCGAAACCATCTGTGCCCAAAACCAGCTGGATCCCCTGCCCTTTATTTC
>JAEZVS010000061.1 GCA_023443145.1 Bacillota bacterium
GATATGTTCTAATGATTGGCGGCCGGAAAATCACTGATTTTTATCAGACGTCCATTTTTCAGTTCAAACGACGGTTGTATAACACTATTCTTTCAACAGCCCAGGCCTTCTGAGTGGCAAAGCTTGTGTCCTTCGCGCAATTTGACGCCAATACCGTACCAAAGCCAATAACTGTTATAGATAAAAAGCCCGATGATATAAAAAATGACTATGGCGGCCACAAAAACTTCAATGTAGCCAATGACGCGAATCACTTCAGCTGCCACGCTGCCCGGCGTGAGAACCATCGTACGAAACATGTATAGTGCGGTTGAAGAAATGCCTAAGGGAAAGGTGAAACTTCCAAATGTCACACAAAATGGAATGAGCCGAAAAAGTTCAAAATTAACATACAACCAAAAGAGAAAGCCTTGGCTTAAAATGAACAACGGCAATGCGATGACTATCGACAAATTGGGATTCACCGTTAACAGGGCCACCAGTGAAAGAGACGGTGCAGCCACAAGGATGGCTTTCGTCGGCTGCATTTTTTGTGACAATGGATAAAAACGCAACAGACGATAAAGCACCAAAGGTGTCATAATAATGTACGCCAACGATGCATAATATGCAACAAAATGGGCCACTCTCGTGAAATCCAGTTGATATCCGGTTACAGCACCGGCGCCGATTCCGACAAAAATCAAGTACCACACAGGTGTGATGGATACATATTTAAAATTATAACGCAGATTTTGTTGGATAAACAAAATCATGATAAGTAAATTTGTTGCAAAGGCGACAATCCACATACTTTGCCCAAAAGGACGATCCCATTCTGCAAGATAAACCGCAAAGAAGTAGATGGCCATAATTCCCGTTTGATACGCAGCCAAACCGGCCGGCGTGTGCAGCTCTTCTACAAATCTTGAGGGTAAATAAAGAGCACGCAAAATCGCCAATATAACCACGACACCGGTGACAACAAAAGCAATCGGCCTAAGTTGCGGCATGCCATACAAAGCAAACACATTGGCTAAACTAAAAAATCCGAGGCACAGAGTTAAATATTGAATATAACACCGTTCAACAAATGCACGAAAATGACATAAATATCGCCTCCGATATGAACAGGGTGATAAATGCATGATCTCTCTCCTTTCTTAAAAACAATTATAATCTTTTTGCCATACTATGTATTGTTTTGTATCATAACAAGCTGTTTTCAGGCTGTCAAAATAAGTTTCCTTTTTACATTTATTCATTGTGTCTTTATTCATCTAATAAAATGCGTTCTTTTTAGCTAAAACCACATTTCAACGCACACGGCAAGTTTTTCGTCACCCAGCAAAATCGCACATGGATGCGCGCCTCAGAACTGTTTTCCATTTTCGGCCAAATCTTGAAACCGCGCCATCTATCGCAAAACCGCAAGACATAAAAAAGGTTAGAAAGCAATGCCTTCTAACCTTTATATTTAGCGGCTTCTACATGCCCTTATGGAGATAAAGAGATTCGAACTCTTGACCCCCTGCTTGCAAGGCAGGTGCTCTCCCAGCTGAGCTATACCCCCATTGCGGTTCAGTCCACCGACAACGTCATTTATTTTAACCGCATTGATTTTTAATGTCAAGCTTTTTTTATGATCTCCCACTGTTCCGGTGCGTTTAGGTTCAGCGCCGGCCAAAACTCTTCAGAAATCATCTCATACATATGCCCGTTCGTTTAAATATTCATGATGCTTTTATCACAGAAAAGCTTCGCAATAAACACATTCCCCTGCTTCTCCGGCAGGGGAATGTGTAACGTCGTCAATCGGTATAATAGCGCACGCCGCTTTCGAATATTTTCTGATCTTTATTGCCTGGAACGTTCTTGGCAATAAACCGACCGGCGCGCTCGCTATGGCCCATCTTACCTAAAATACGGCCGTCCGGTGACAACAGGCCTTCAATGGCCCAAAGCGAGCCGTTGGGATTGGCTGTCGGCGCCATTGAGGGCATACCCGCAGCATCCACATATTGGGTGGCAATCTGACCGGCTTCGGCCAAAGCAGCCAGATGGTCGGCGCCCGCAATAAAGCGACCTTCACCATGGGAAATGGGCACCGCGTGCACATCTCCTGCCTGCACGCCTGCCAACCAGGGAGAGGCAGTGGATACGATCCGTGTTGATATATACTTGGACTGATGCCGATTGATGGTATTAAAAGTAAGGGTGCAATCATTTTCAGTGGGCGACACAATGCGGCCATACGGCAACAAGCCCAGCTTGACCAGCACTTGAAATCCGTTGCAAATGCCAAGGATCAATCCGTCGTTTTGGTTTAAATGCTTGTCCAAAGCTTCTCGAAGTGCGTCCTGTCGAAAGAAGGCCGCAATAAATTTTCCGGATCCGTCCGGCTCGTCGCCAAAGGAAAAGCCGCCCGGCAAAGCCAAGATTTGTGACTGGTGCAGAGAATGGGCCAATTTTTCCGTCGAATATTGGAGAGCGGCGCTTGTTTGATTGGCAACCACAACGGTTTCCACCACGGCGCCGGCACGTTCAAAGGCGCGAGCGGTATCGTATTCACAATTGGTGCCCGGAAACACCGGTATCAACACACGCGGTTTGGCCAGATGCAAAGCGGATGTAGACATGCGTCTGCTGCAAAGCGCCACGTCCGGAATCGGCTGTACGTCTTCTTGTGCTTTCGTAGGATAGATGTCTTCTAATACCTCTTCCCATTCGGTTCTCAGCTCATCTACTGCCAATGACTGCGTACCAAGGCGAATATGGGGTTGATCAATGGTACGTCCGATAACGGTGGCCTCCGGCATGTCATCATTCAGTTCCAAAAGAAATCCGCCGACGCCCACAGACTGCACGTTCTGTAAAGCGGCTTCGTCCAAAGCCATCCCCAAATCACTGCCGACGGTCATTTTGATGATCCCTTCCGCAAGGCCGCCGCGGCTGATGGCCCAGCAGGATAAAACACGACCATCGGCCATGCCTGCTTCCACCGCATCCCAGGTGCGGCGGAAAGTTTCGGGCGCAATGCGCCCGTTATTCAAACGCGGCATTTCCAACACCGCCAGCACGTGCCCTGCACCTTTCAGTTCAGGGCCGGTTACTCGCTCTGCCTTGGTAAGGGTGGCCGCAAATGAGATCAACGTCGGCGGCACGTCTTTATCTTCAAAGCTCCCACTCATTGAGTCTTTGCCGCCTATGGACGGAAGCCCGGTATCCAGCTGCGCCATCAATGCGCCCAGTACCGACTGAAAGGGAACACCCCAACGTTCGGCATCGCTGCGCAAGCTGTGAAAGTATTCCTGGAAACTCAAATACACATCACGATTGGTGGTGCCGGTGGCTATCAAGCGACACACCGATTCAATCACCGCATCATAAGCACCCATATAAGGATCTTTACTGGACGCCCGCGGATCGAAGCCGTAAGCAAAAAGGCTGGCGGTATCGGTTTCTCCTTTTAATACGGGTATGAGTGAAGCCATGGCTTGCGGCGGCGTCAGCTGAAATTTGCCCCCGAAAGGCATGAGGACGGTGCCTGCTCCGATGGTGGCGTCAAATTGTTCCACCAGACCGCGCTTGGAACAAATGTTGATGTCTTTCGCCGCACGCTGAAGACGCAAAAGAAAAGCGTCTTCCTTTTCCTCCTCCGGCACCTCTTGTACCATCGGCGCTTTGGCCACCACGTCCATCTGCCGCTTGGCCCCTGCCGAATCGACAAATGCACGGGAAAGATCCACAATGCGTTGTCCCTGCCAGTCCATAATCAGGCGTTTTTCTTCGGTGACATGAGCCACAATGGTGCACTCAATGTTTTCTTCCCGACAAGCCTCTTCAAAAACCGGCCAATCGTCCGGGTGAATCACACAGGCCATGCGCTCCTGAGATTCTGAAATAGCCAGTTCGGTGCCATTTAACCCGGCATATTTTTTCGGTACGCGGTCCAAATCAATATAAAGTCCGTCAGCCAATTCCCCAATGGCCACCGATACGCCTCCGGCGCCAAAATCGTTGCAACGACGGATGACGCGCGCCACTTCCGGCCGGCGGAACAGCCGCTGAATTTTACGTTCTTCCACCGGGTTCCCTTTTTGCACTTCGGCACCGGAACTTTCCAGAGAATCTTCCGTATGGATTTTAGAAGATCCCGTGGCACCGCCGCATCCGTCTCGCCCGGTTCGGCCGCCGATTAAAACCACCACATCTCCCGGTTGCGGCACTTGGCGCACCACATTTTCCTGAGGCGCCGCCGCAATCACGGCGCCCACTTCCATGCGCTTGGCTTCGTATCCCGGATGATAAATTTCGTCCACCAGGCCTGTCGCCAAACCAATTTGATTGCCATAGGAAGAAAAGCCTTTGGCCGCCAGGGTACAGATGCGCTTTTGAGGAAGTTTGCCGGGTAACGTGTCCGCAAGAGGCGTGCGCGGATCTGCCGCACCGGTCAGGCGCAATCCCTGATAAACATAGCTCCGTCCACTTAAAGGATCGCGAATGGCCCCGCCCAAACAAGTGGCTGCACCGCCAAAAGGTTCAATTTCAGTCGGATGGTTGTGGGTTTCGTTCTTAAACATAAAGAGCCAAGGTTCTTCGCCTTTTTCCGTATCAACGGTCATCTTTACAGAACAGGCGTTGATTTCTTCGCTTTCATCTAACAGGCGTACGCGTCCTTCTTTTTTTAGATATTTGGCGCCAATGGTGCCCATATCCATGAGAGAAACGGGACGTGGGCAATCTTTTTGAGCATACACGTCTTTACGCAAGCCAAGATACGTATCATAAGCTTCTTGAACCCGTGCATCTTCAATGTCCTTTACGTGAAGTTCTGTCAAAAAGGTGGTGTGGCGGCAGTGATCAGACCAATAGGTGTCGATGACTTTCAGTTCCGTCTCTGTCGGGTTGCGCGACTCCTGTATAAAGTATTGCTGCATAAAACGCAAATCGGCCAAATCCATGGCCAGCCCCTGCGCTTGTTGAAGCGCAAAAAGACCTTCCGTATCCAAATCACAAAACCCGTCGACAACAGGCACCGGCGAAAAATCCGGTGTGAAGACGTCCAAACTTTCCGGTTTTTCTGTGCGTGCCGGCCGTGATTCCACCGGGTTCAACAGATGATTTTGTATTTTTTTGACGTCATCGTTGGTGATGTTTCCAAAAAACGCGTAAAAGGTGGCCGCTGCCACATGAGGACGGTGACCGGTCAACAATTCAATGGCCTGAGCGCAGGAATCGGCCCGTTGATCATACTGGCCGGGCAGAGACTCAATACCGAAAAGCACATATGGTTCTGCCAAGGAAGGCAATGCTTCCTCATAAAGCACATCCACTCGCGGCTCGGAAAGAATGGTGGTCTGTACTGCTTCCGGCAATGCCGCTCCTGCCGTATCTATATCATAGCGTAAAAAGATGCGCACCGTTTCCAGTCCGTCAATGGCTAAGTCCTGGCGCAGCTCTCGCAAAAGGAGATTTTCGCTCGTGCGGAAAGCCTCTTTTCGTTCTACAAAAAACCTTTGAATAGCAGACACAATCAACCCTCCCGTGCCAAGGCTTTAGCGCCGATATCGTGGCGATACTGCATACCGTCAAAGTCGATATGCGCCACCGTTTTATACACCTTTTCCAATGCTTCGGCCAGCTGCGGCGCATGACCTGTCACACCCAGCACACGACCGCCGTTGGTGACAATTTGCCCGTCGCGTTCTGCCGTACCGGCATGAAAAATCACCACATCATCGCTGATGCTTTGGTCCAGCCCGGTGATGACATCACCCTTTCTGGGACTGGCCGGGTAATTTTTAGCCGCCAATACAACGCAGGCCGCCGCATCATTCATCCAATCAATCCGGCAGGACGTCAGCTTTTCATCAATGCAGGCGTCGATGGCATCCACCAAGTCACTGGTCATGCGCATCAACACCGGCTGTGTTTCAGGATCGCCGAAGCGCACGTTATATTCCAGCACCTTGGGCCCATCGGCAGTGAGCATCAAGCCGGTATAGAGAATCCCCTTAAATAGACGCCCTTCGGCAGCCATGGCGTCAATGGTGGGCTGAATGATGGTGCGGGTCACCAACTCGGCCATTTCTTCCGTGTAAATCGGCGCCGGACTATAGGCCCCCATGCCGCCGGTATTGGGACCTTTATCGCCGTCAAAGATGCGCTTGTGGTCTTGGGCCGATACCATCGGCACCGCTGTTTTGCCATCGGCAAAAGCAAGCACGCTCACTTCCTGCCCTGTCAAAAATTCTTCAATCACCACACGGCTGCCCGCTTCACCGAAACTGTTGCCGATCAGCATATCATCGATGGTTTTATCCGCATCAGACATGTTCTCACAAATCACCACGCCTTTACCGGCTGCCAAGCCGTCGGCCTTCACCACCACCGGCAACGGCAGAGTGCGCAGAAAATCTTTGGCTTGGGTTGCATCGGTAAACGTGCCGAAGGCGGCGGTGGGAATGCCGTATTTCTGCATAAGGGCTTTTGAGAACGCTTTACTGCCTTCCAATTCAGCAGCTTTTTCGGACGGACCGAAGCAGCGCAAACCTTCTTTTTCAAAAACATCCACAATGCCCATAGTCAACGGTTTTTCCGGCCCCACCACTGTTAAATCAATATGATGCGCTTTGGCCGCAGCCAACAAACCGTCCATGTCATCCGCCGCTACCGGAAGGCACGTCGCCAAAGATGCCATGCCCACGTTTCCGGGGGCCACAAAAACTTCATCCACTCGTTTGCTTTGCTTCAGCTTCCAAACAATGGCATGCTCACGTCCGCCGCTGCCAACAACCAGAATCTTCATGTGTTATCTCCCATCTTCTCTTGATTATATGCGCAACATAACAAAGCATGTGCGCGACACGTCAAATATAGGTGCAAACGTGCGTCTTAATGTTTGAAATGCCGCACATTCGTAAAGATCATGGCAATGCCCGCTTCATCAGCCGCCCGTATGCTTTCTTCATCGCGCACGGAACCGCCCGGCTGGATGATTGCTGAAATGCCCGCTTCTTTGGCCAAATCAACGCTGTCACGAAACGGGAAGAAAGCGTCGGAGGCCAAAACGGCACCTTGAGCGGCAGAACCGGCTGCCTCAAAGGCGATGCGGCACGAACCCACCCGATTCATCTGACCGGCGCCCACACCTAAGGTGGCGCCGTCTTTGGCCACAACAATCGCATTGGATTTTACGTGTTTGACCGCTTTCCAGGCAAACAGCAAATCTTGCCATTCGGCCTCGGTGGGCTCTCGTTTGGTGGGGCAGGTGCAGCCACTACGCTCAACGGCGCGGTGATCGCCTTCTTGGATGACAAAACCGCCGCTTACCACTTTCACCACCGGTTCACCGTGATCCACTCTCTGAGATCCGGTCGATAATAGACGCAGATTCTCTTTTTTCTTTAGGATGGTCAGCGCCTCGTCACTGAACTCGGGAGCAATAATGGCCTCTAAAAAAATCTCACCCATTTTTTGAGCCGCCGCACCGTCCACCGCCTGATTCAATGCCACAATGCCCCCGAAGGCGGAAACCGGATCTGCAGCCAGCGCCTTTTCATACGCTTCTTTCACCGAATCGCCTAAGGCCAAACCGCAAGGATTGGTGTGTTTAATAATGGCACAAGCAGTATCCTCACTCCATTCATTGACCAGTGCCCACGCCGCATCCACATCAACAATGTTGTTGTACGAAAGCGGTTTTCCGTTTAACTGCACAGCGCCGGCCACCGTGCCTTTTCCGCCGGCGGCCATATAGAATGCCGCCGATTGATGGGGGTTTTCACCGTAGCGCATATCGGCAATTTTTTGGCCGCCCATGCTCCATTCATCAGGATAGTCCGTTAAATCGTAGCGCCGGCGCAGCCAGTTGGCAATATAGGCATCATAAGCGGCCGTGTGTTCAAAGGCACGCAAAGAAAGCAGGCGGCGGGTATCGTCGGAAAGAGTGCCTGCCTCTGCCAACTCACGCTGCACCTCCTCGTAGTCTTTCGGACGCACCACCACAGCCGCACGGCCGTGGTTCTTCGCCGCAGCACGAATCATAGACGGTCCGCCAATATCAATATTTTCAATGGCTTCCGCCAAAGTGACATCGGCTTTGGCCACTGTTTGACGGAATGGATATAAATTCACCACCACCAGATCAATAGGAGAAATGTTCATATCATGCAATGTGTTTTGATGGGCAGCCTCCGCCGTCGCCAAAATACCCGCATGCACGTATGGATGCAAGGTCTTAACCCGGCCGTCTAAAATTTCCGGAAATCCGGTGACCTCTTCAATGCCGATCACCTTAAGCCCCGCTTCTTCCAAAGCCTTTTTTGTGCCTCCTGTGGATACAATTTCAAAGCCTGCTTCCACCAGAAACGATACGAAAGGGATCAACCCCGTTTTATCCGATACACTGACGAGTGCACGTTTTTTCATCCTTCAGCCTCCTCACGAATCGTCACCACACGACCTTGTACCCTCACCCTGTTTTCTGCAATCAGGGCAATGGCTTCTGAATACAGTTGATGTTCTTCGACTAAAATACGCGCCGATAATTTTTCCTCGTCATCATCGGCATATACCGGCACCGCTTTCTGACAGATAATCGGTCCCGAATCCAGGCCGCTGTCCACAAAATGCACCGTACAACCGCTTACTTTGGTGCCATATGCCACCGCCTGTGCTTGGGCATGCAATCCGGGAAAAGCCGGCAATAAAGACGGATGAATATTCACAATAGGCGCCGGCGCGCCTTCAATAAAGGTTTTGCCTAAAATTTTCATATAACCCGCCAAAACAATCAAATCGCAGGGCACATTTTTAATCTCTTCTAAAAGGGCTGCCTCGTATTGTTCCGTCGAAACAAACGTTTCCGGCAACACCGCTTTTGCCGCAATACCGGCTTTTTTTGCTTTATCCAACACGGCGGCTTGCGCCTTATTGGATAGCACCAGCCGGATGACGGCGTTCAGGCTGCCGGAAGCGCAATTTTTTTGAATCGCCTCATAATTGGATCCGCGGCCGGAGGCCAGTACCACCAGATTAAGCATGGGACACCCCGTCAATCACAACGGGTCCGGCATCGGCTTCTATTTGACCAATATCATAATAGACAACGCCCAGCTCATCCAGACGTGCGCACACCCCGTCTGCCTCTCCTTCTTTTATCACCAACACAAAGCCGATGCCCATGTTGAACGTGCGGTAGAGGTCTTCAACAGGCACATGTCCTGCTTCAGCCAACCATGGGAATACCGACGGCACCGGCCAGCGGGCGGCATCGATGTGGGCATGCACGTGATCCGGCAACACACGAGGCACATTTTCTAAAAGGCCGCCGCCGGTGACATGCACCATCCCGCGCACAGCGTCACGATGGGTGGCCAATAGCGCCAGCACATCTTTTACATAAATTTTTGTAGGCGCCAAAAGGGCCTCGCCCACCGTCGTGCCCAATGCCTCCACGTAATCATCCGCCGCCAAACCCAAACGGTCAAAGACAATCTTTCTGGCCAGAGAATAACCATTGCTGTGCAAGCCGGTGGAAGGTAGGCCAATCAGGCGGTCGCCAACATCAATTTTGCTGCCGTCAATCATCTGATCTTTTTCGACGACGCCCACCGAAAAACCGGCCACGTCATATTCACCTTCCGGGTAAAAGCCGGGCATTTCCGCCGTTTCACCGCCCACCAGGGCACAGTTGGCTTGTACACAGCCTTCTGCCACCCCCTCCACCACCTGCGCCAACACATCAGGTTCCAGTTGACCGACGGCCACATAGTCCAGGAAAAAGAGAGGCTCGGCACCGGAAACCAAAATATCGTTGACGCACATGGCCACCGCATCAATGCCGATGGTATTGTGACGGCCGGTGAGAAAAGCCATTTTAAGTTTGGTGCCGACCCCATCGGTGCCTGAAACAAGAATCGGACGGCGGTATTTCATAACATCCAGCTCAAAAAGACCGCCAAATCCGCCTAAACCGCCCAACACTTCGGGCCGGCGGGTACGCGCCACCAAAGGTTTGATTTTCTCTACTGATTCATTGCCTTTTTCAATATCCACTCCTGCATCCCGATAGGTGATGGCAGTTTGCTCATGATCCATATGACTATCTCCCTTCATCCGGCAAGCCCAGGCGATAAGCGCCGTTTAAACAGGCGGTGCAGAAATGAGGCTGACCGCCAACTGCTTCACCCAGTCCTTCCAGGCTCAGATAATGCAAACTATCGGCTCCGATATATGCGCAAATATCCTCCACCTCGCGACCGACTGCAATAAGCTTGTCGCGATCTGCGGTGTCAATGCCGTAATAACAAGGATGCGTTACAGGCGGACAGGTCACCAAAAAATGCACTTCTTTAGCGCCACGCTCACGCAGCAATTTAACCAGACGCCGACTGGTGGTACCGCGCACAATAGAATCGTCCACCACCGCCACCCGACGTCCTTCCAATTCTTCACGAATGGGATTGAGTTTCAGCTTAACCATCTGTTCCCGCATTTCCTGCGTAGGCTGAATAAACGTGCGGCCGGTGTAGCGGTTTTTCAAAATACCTTGTGTGAAAGTTAAATTTTGTTCTTCAGCGAAGCCGATTGCAGCGGTTGTACCGCTATCCGGCACGGGAATCACAATATCCACATCGAGACGCTCAATTTCCTGCGCCAAGATTTGCCCCATGCGTCGTCGCGACTGATTGACATTGATGCCGTCAATGGTGCTGTCGGGACGGGCAAAATACACATATTCAAAAATACAGTGTGCCGGCGTTGGCGGATGGGCAATATCATGACTTTTAAAACCGTCGTCGTCAATGGTTAAAATTTCACCGGGGCGCACATCGCGAATAAAAGTCGCACCGATGGTATCCAGCGCACAGCTTTCCGAAGCCACCACATACCCGCCGGCAATTTCCCCTAAGACCAGGGGCCGATTTCCGTACGGATCACGGGCGGCGTAGAGTTTGCCCTGGTTCAAAGCCACAATAGCATAAGATCCCTCCAAATCGACCATGGCCTGCGCCAATGATGTATCCAAACTGCCATGGCCGTAACGCGCCACCAAATTACACAGCACTTCCGTATCGGTGGTGGTTTGAAAAAGGGCGCCGGCCTGTGAAAGCCAGCCTTTGAGTTTTTTGGTGTTGGTTAAATTGCCATTGTGGGCCAGAGCCAAATCTCCTTGTAAATAAGAGGCCACAATCGGCTGCGTATTGATTTCTGAATTAGCGCCTGTGGTGGAATACCGCACATGACCGATGGCGGCATTGCCTTGAAGATTGGCGATAATCTGCTCATTAAAAGCTTCCGTTACCAGGCCCAAGGATTTATGGTAATTGATGTAACCGTCCCGGCTGACGGCAATGCCGCAGCCCTCTTGGCCGCGGTGCTGCAGCGCAAAAAGTCCGTAATAAGCTTTTTCCGCCACGTTCTGGTCTTTGGTATAGATGCCAAAGACCCCACATTCTTCATGAAGTCCGTCCTCAGTCAGACACGCCATATTATCCCTCCAAATACTGCGTTTACTTCAACGCTTGTAAACGGTTCCACACTTCCACATAGGCTTCTTCCACATGGCCCAGATCCCGGCGAAAGCGGTCTTTATCCAGCTTTTCTCTGGTGGTTTTATCCCAAAGGCGGCACGTGTCCGGTGAAATTTCATCTGCCAAAATAATTTTCCCTTCCGGGGTACGGCCAAATTCCAACTTAAAGTCCACCAAAATAAGATTGGCTTTGTCTAAAAGCTCTTTCAATAGATCGTTGATGCGAAATGCTTCGTCAATCAGGTAATCAATTTCTTCTTTGGTAGCCAGACCCATAGCCTGAGCATGATAGCGGTTGATTAAAGGATCGCCCAAATCGTCATTCTTATAGGAAAACTCAATAATGGTTTCTTTCGGTTCACTGCCTTCTTCCAAGCCGTAGCGTTTGGCCATTGAACCGGCAATGATGTTGCGCACAATCACTTCTAACGGTACAATTTCCACCCTTTTAACCAGCTGATGGGTATCATCCACATATTCAATCAGATGGTTTTCCACGCCTTTTTCAGCCAGATATTTAAAGAAGTAGGCAGATATTTTGTTGTTCATAATGCCTTTATTACTAATTTGGCCCCGCTTTTCACCATTAAAGGCGGTGGCGTCATCTTTATAGGCCACCATGTAGACGTTTTCATCACTGGTTTTGAATATTTTTTTTGCTTTGCCTTCATAAAGCTGTTCCAATACCTCTACTGACATGTTGATCTCTCCTTATTTTTATCGTCCCATACCGTATTGTGTGCAATGGATATTTTTACAGCAAACCCGCTCTTTTAAAAATCTCATCAACCCGTTTGGTGTGATAAGAATAGTCAAACAGATCATCCACCTGCTCCGGAGTTAGTTGAGCCATAATGCGCTCATCTTGCAGCACCAAATCTTTAAACATCACTTTTTCATCCCAGGCGCGCAATGCATTTTCCTGCACCCAGGGATAAGCCGTATCACGAGCAATGCCGCTGTCCACCAAAGCCAAGAGCACCCGCTGCGAAAAGACCAGACCCAAGGTTTTTTCCACATTGGCCATCATTTGCGCTTCGTTCACATTGAGATTTTCAATGACATCGGTAAAAATAGTTAGAATATAGTAAAGCAGGGCAGTTGCATCCGGCATGATGATGCGCTCCACCGACGAATGAGAAATATCTCTTTCATGCCAGGTGACAGCATTTTCAGCCGCCGGAATCACATTGGCGCGAATAATTCGCGCCAATCCGCACACCCGCTCGCAGTGGATGGGGTTGCGCTTATGCGGCATGGCAGACGAGCCTTTCTGCCCTTTGGTAAAAGCTTCCAGCACTTCGCCAATTTCCGTACGCTGCAAATTGCGGATTTCTGTGGCGAATTTTTCCAACGATGTGGCAATGTTGGCCAAGGCCATCATAAATTCCAAATGATGATCGCGCTGAATGATTTGGGTGGAAATCGGTTCCGGCGTAAGTTCCAAATGTCGGCACACATAAGCTTCAACGCGCGGATCGATGTTGGCAAAGGTGCCCACCGCTCCGGAAATAGCACCCACACTGACTGAATCAATGGCTCTATCTAAACGCGCCAATTGACGCGCCATTTCCGTGTACCACACGGCCAGTTTCAAACCGAAAGTGACCGGTTCGGCGTGCACACCGTGGGTACGTCCAATGGCCAACACATCTTTGTAACGCAAGGCTTGGGCTTTGAGCACATCCAGCAGAAGAGCCGTTTTTTCGCGAATAAGAAGTCCCGCTTGGCGAAGCTGTACGGAAAAACTGGTATCGAGCACATCAGAGGAGGTCATGCCCAGATGAATGTATTTGGCATCTTCACCGACAAACTCTGCCACGCTGGATACAAAAGCGATCACATCGTGCTTGGTTTGGCGTTCAATTTCGTGAATGCGATTGACATCGAAATTCGCTTTGGCGCGAATATTTTGTGCCGCTTCTTTGGGAATTTCTCCGATCTCTGCCATGGCTTCCGAAGCCAGCACTTCCACTTCCATCATGATGGCAAATTTGTTTTCTTCCGACCAGATTTTTTGCATTTCCGGCTTACTGTAACGATCGATCATTATTTTGTCTCCTTATATGCACGCACTTTTTCCTGTACCACCTGATTTTTACCTGCCACATCTTGAGCCATTTTCGCTTTATACTCTGCCAGCGCCTCAGCCAGAGAAGCGTTGTGGATGGCCAGCATTTGCACCGCCAGTAAAGCCGCATTTTTGGCTCCGTCTATAGCCACCGTTGCGACAGGAATCCCTGAAGGCATCTGCACCGTGGCATACAGAGCATCCACTCCGGAAAGGGCTGTGGCATTAATGGGCACCCCGATCACCGGAAGGGTGGTCTTTGCCGCCAACACGCCGCCCAAATGGGCTGCCGCCCCTGCGCCGGCAATAATCACACCAAAGCCTTGCTCTCTGGCCGATTCTGAAAATGCAAGCGCTTTATCCGGCGTGCGGTGGGCACTGGCCACCAACACCTCATAGTCTACCTGAAACTGCTCCAACACATCTAAGGCCTTGCTCATCACGCCAAAATCCGAGTCGCTGCCCATAACAACGGCCACTTTCTTCACATCATTCACGCCCATTTCTCCTTCCCTAAAATCAATGGTTTACAAAAAAACAGGCGGGCAGGTTCACTATATTCATAGGAAACCTACCCGCCTGGTCTTTTATACCTTCGGTGTAGCACAGTCTGTGCCCACGCCACTCGGTCAGCATTGCTGCCCTAGGCATGCTTTCCCGTCACGCGACATATTGACAAATATATCCAACAACGGCTCTCTATTCGATTTTAATCACTACTGAAGCATCTTACAAAAACAGTTTAGCACAAGGATCTTACCCCGTCAACCAAAGGCCCTGGATACAATGCAATTGTTCCGGCAACAACTTCGGCTTAAAAAGCATTCGGATAGTGGCGAATGTCAACCGACCCGTCATCTGTAAACACCACAGCAACCACATCAAAACGACATTCCGGGAAATCGTCTCCATGATGTGCATATAAATACTGCATGGCTGTACGACGAACAAATCCCTGCTTTTTTTCATCCACAGTCATTTCCGGCAATATATCCCTACAGCTGCGGCTGCGCACCTCAGTAAAAACAAGAGTTTTTCCATCTTGACTGATGATGTCGATCTCGCCGCGTTGGGCACGATAGTTGGTGGCCACAATGCGGTGGCCCAGCTTTTTTAAATACCCTTGGGCCAAATCTTCGCCGCATTTACCGGTTTCATGGCGTTTTTCCTTACGCCCCTTGAATCCATGCATCCACAACATGAGCGATCACCTTGCCGTCGGCTTGGCCCTTTAATGCGCCCATGGCCAATTTCATGAGCTGACCCTTGCTTTTAGGTTCTCGCGTCAAGCCTGAGGCCGCAAAAATTTCTTCCAGCTTTTCTTGAATCTCGGCTTCACTCAGCTGAGCTGGCAGATAAGAAGCAATGATTTCTTTTTCACGAGCGATGCCTTCCTGTATGTCCGGACGGCCATCGGCTAAATGGTAGCTTTCTTGCGCCTGTTTATACAGCTTCTGCACAATGGCTTGACAATCGGCTTCATTCAACTCGCCGCCTTTTTCTTTTTTGGCGTACGTCATGGCTGACAAAAGATTGGTCAACACTTTATTTTTTTCGCTGTCCTTATTTTTAAGGGCAAGCATTTTCTCTTTTCGATAATCATCGTATAACATATATCTCTCCTATATGAGACATTTGGCCCTTAGCGGCTTTTTTCATATATTTCATCCGGCGTCAGCAACTCTCTGCTTTTATTGGCACGTACCGCAAAAAGTGAGAAAACAATGCTGCCGAACATCAACAAAACAAAGGCCACCAATGGGTTCAAAGCCACCACAGCCAAAGCCGGCAAAAGCACCAACAACCGGGAAAACTTCACTTGTTTTCCTACGCCGTGACAATCGGGACAAAATACTTCCAGATGTTTTTTGCGGAGTGTCTTACCCGTTACCATACCGGTGCCTTGGCAAGCCGGGCAGGTACGATGAGAGATATAGGACTCCTCAACTTCGCGCACAATTCGGCTCAGCCCGTTGCACACTGGGCAATCTTCTTCCACTGTGCCGTTGGTGGATGCCGAACTCGTCTTTTTCACCTTGCCGTTTTTACAGGTCGGATTGTCGCAAGGCGTCTCCACTGTGTGGGTTACGCACTCTTCTTTATCCAAGACACCTTTCCCGTGACAAATTGGACAAGAAATTTGAGCATCATCTGAAATAGAGCCGGGCAAAACCCCCGTACCGTGGCAGGTGTGACATGATGATACGATGTTTTTAAACCAGTTTAACACGTTGCCCATGGGTCCACTCCTTTAATTCTTTTATATTAGCAGCACCAATACAATGATGACAGCCACCATACCGATGGCTGCAGCCGCCATTCGCTTTTTATGATAGACCTTTACTTTACCGGTGCCTCGGCAATTTTCGCAAAGCACTGTCACACAATTTACGTGTTCCGTTTGACAAATTTCCACACTGCCCACACCCTCACAATGGGTGCATTTTTTGTTTTCAACAAAAAAACCGTTGTCGCCTATCAACCCCATGGTTCCACCCCTCCAAAGTTGAGCAATGAGCATACTTTATCACGATGCTATTGTATCATATTCAAAATAAAACCACAACGAAACAAATCATTGCCCTTGTTGAAACCTTCTCATTTTTTATGAAATGGATAAACCGTTTCTGCGTCACAAAAACCGACCTCTAAAACAATTCCACCATGCTTTCACCACCGATAAGAGCCGGTGTTTTCCAAACATATAAAAAAGACCGACCCTGAGGTCGGTCTTTTCTCTAAAACGAGATGATCAGCGCAGGCGATCAAGGCGGATGATGTTGTACCAAGTTTCACTCTGGTCGTCATTTCTTGAATAGATATGACTGAGAGAAGCTTCATAGATGTCATCAAAAGCCCAATACGTTTCCGGAACATCGCTGTAATGCAGGTAGTCATTCCAGTGATCCTTCAAATACTTATGATCGCCTTTGCGATTGAGCATGCGGTTGGTCATCGCCACAGCTTCGGCGCGGGTGATGAAACGGTCGGGACGGAAGGTGCCGTCTTCATAACCGCCAACATATCCTTTTTGCGCCACAGCACAAATCACCTGCTCTGCCCAATGGCCGCTCACATCACTAAAGACGTTTGCGCCGCCGGAAATGTCTTCCACGCGTGCCATGATTGCTGCATATTCGGCACGTGTGATGGGCGCATCCGGACGGAAAGTACCATCTTGATAGCCGCGCAAAATGCCTTTTTCCGTGAGCTCCTTCACCGCACCCGAATACCACTGATTCGAGGTCACATCGGGGAAATTGGTGTTGCTGGGTCCGATGTCTTGCACGCCGGGCAGAATGCGTGAGAAAATGGCCGCCACTTCACCGCGAGTGATGTTGCGTTCAGGGCCGAAGGTGCCGCCCGGATAACCCACAATGTAGGCCAAATGGGCTTGCAAGTCTTCTTTGCCGGCGCCTGTGCTGTTATCAATGATGATGGTGCTGCTGCCGCCGCTGCTGCCGCCGCTGCTGCCACCTGAAGAAAGATCTTTCTCCAACAAAGCCGTCACGATGATGGGATCTCCCGCCTCTGTAATGCGGATTGGGAAAGAAGTATCCCAATGCGGATTGGCTTCACGATAGCCGCGATTCGGCAGAATTTCCGGTGCGTAAATGCTGTCCAGCTTTGTGCCGATACGAACGTCGAAGATCGTGGTATCGGCCAACACGCCTTTTTTCGTGTCGATGGTGAAGATCACACGGCGATAATCATCCGGAACAGGCTCTCTCTCATCCGACACCGGTATGATGTCGCGATCCGGGCGACCATCCGTGCCTTCATCTTTCACAAAGCGCGCCTTAATCGTGGTGTCTTCGGTAAACTGCCAAGGCGTGGATTTATCCCAAGGTCTATTCGGATTGACTTTATAGCCGTCTTCAACTTCTACTGCCGGTGCCTTACTTTCAGGTAAAGTAACACCGCTGCGCACGTAGTACACATATACGT
>JAEZVS010000098.1 GCA_023443145.1 Bacillota bacterium
GACCAGGAATGGACATTGTATTTGTGGTCCATTTCCAGGACTTCTTCGCGGGTAAATTTTGGTAATTGATAGCTCATTTGATGTCCTTCTTTCCGTATGACTTCGCAACAGGCAATGACAAACGCAGATAGTAACGCTAAAAGATGAAAGCATTAAACGACAATATGCTCGGTATCCTCGTCGTCCGCCAATTCTTTAATGGAATCTGCCAACTGGGTGGATGCATAATAGTCTTTACGCTTCATCATAAAGAACAAAAAGCCTAAGGCAATCCAAAGAAGAAGGCATATCCACGCCGGACCGGAAAGGGTACCGGGTGTAAAGGGCAACAGTAAGAGACTCAAGAAGCCTGCTGAGAAAAGGCATCCCACGATGCTCAATACACATTGACCCTTATCGCCGTGTCTATAGGCCAAACGAGCCGCCGAACCGGTGGTGTAGGTAAAGCCCATGGCTGCACCGACAGAGGTCATATCCACCAGCCAGCCCAACACTTCGCGTCCGAAGAAAGGCGCAATGACCGCCAACACCATCATAAAGATGATGCCGACGCGCGGCACTTTATGCACCGGATCCAGCTTGCTGAAGCCGCTGGGCAGCGCTTCGGCCAAGCTCATGGAGTAGAGCAGACGGCTGCCGGCCAAATAAAACGCATTCAAACCGGAGACAATCCCGCAGAACATGGCAATCCCTAAAAAGAGAAGACCTGTTTGACCGATGATCATTTCCACGGCTGCACCGGTGGCCCAGAAAGGTTTGGTTGCCAAGAACTGTTCCCAAGGCAGCACAATGCCTGTCACCAAATTCATCAGGCAGTACATCAGGCAGGCAATACCAATGGAAGAAACAAGCAAAAGCTTGGTCTTTTTATTGGAAAAAGCGTATTCTTCCGAGGCCTGGGGAATACAGTCAAAGCCCACAAACGCCCATGGCGCCATGGATGCAATAGCAAAAATACCGGCAATCGGCGACTGACCGGTGGGGTAATACGGTTTCAAATCTTCCAAGCTGGGCTGCTGAATCATCACGCCGGCGGTGACCAATAAGATGGCGCCCACCAAACCCAAAGCCACAGCCGTTTGAAACCAACCGGCAGCCTGCACACCGCGCATGTTGATTAATGCCACAATAACGATGGCCAAAATACTTACAATAATTTCGCCGTCATACACTTCCCAGCCGGCTACGCTGTAAAGCACCTTGTGCTGCAGCGGCCCGGGAAACAGGTAACGTCCGATAAGACCGACGGCTGTGCCGTTCATGGGGATCAAGGCCCAATAGGCAATGGAAATAAACCAGCCGCACCAAAAAGCATGGGTTTTACCGAAGGCGACTGTGGCATAAATAAATTCGCCCCCGGCCACCGGGAATTTACTGATCAGATAAGAATAGCTGAAGCTGATGATGATGATCATTAAGGCACCGACAATTAAGCCGATGGTGGCGCCCAAAGGCCCGCCAAGGGGCAAAAAGGAATTGCCGGGCAACACAAAGCAGCCCCAACCGATCATAGCGCCCAGTGCCAGCCCCCAAATAGATATGGGGCTTAATGCTTTTTCAAATTGAACATCTTGTGTATTGTTTTTCTCGCTCATAAATCAACTCTTTCGTGTCGAATCATCTGGAATAGATGATTTTGGCAACATCTTTCAGAAGGCCCTCACTCTCCGAATAAGCATAGATTTCAAATCCCACTTTACAAGCAAAGGCACATTCTATACAGGGGTCGTTCTGACAAAACATGTAGGCGTCGTCTTCGGCCATGGCCAAAAGAGCCCGCGCCTCTTCTTCCGGCTGTATAAAACGAATTTGTCCGCCGGTGTAGCTTTTGACATATATCCAGCGGATGTCGTGATGGCCGGCTTCTGCGCCTTCCACCTGTACATCCACCGAGTGGTGGTTCTTTCCGCCCACAAAGGCGTAATGGATTTTATAGCGCGTGCTTTCTCCAGGTGCTTTTGCGCTCTCCATTTGCATCCCTTGCGGCGCATTCCCGCCTAATATATCCCAATAGGTTTGCCCGTCTTCGCTTTTAAAAAGCATGGGTGACGGCGCCGTGATGTGGGGTTTGGTGTCTCTTTTTGATCGGGTGATGCTTCGTTTCTCCTCACGCATGTTGGCCTCCATATAAAATATGCCGTCACACCCTCATGGTTAAGAATGTGACGGCATCTCTCCTTCTTCTTTGAAGAGAACTTTAGACTTTAATTAGTCTTTTTTCCATTCTCTGTAGTCGAGGTGTTTATAGCGTTCCAAGAAGCGCACCGGGAGTTTCAATGCGTCTTTACGGAAGGGCGGCGCCAATTTGGTGCCGTCTACGCGGGCTTCGATGACCACGGTTTTTCTTTCTTTGGTGGTGAGTTCGAAGGCTTTTTTGAAGGTGTCAGCAAGATCTTCTTCTTTATCGACATAGAAGCCTTCTGCGCCCATAACTTTGGCGAGTTCTGCCCAGCTGGGCGCTTGGATTTCGCAACCGACATAACGGTCGTTGTAGAAGTCCACTTGGTTTTTCTTTTCTGCGCACCATGCGTTGTTGCGGGCTACGAGGGCAACAACAGGGAGATCTTCCTGTACAGCGGTCATGACTTCATAGAAGCTCATGCCCCATGCGCCGTCACCGGCAATGGAGAGTACGGGTTGATCCGGAGCGGCCAATTTGGCGCCCATGGCTGCCTGGAAGGCGAAACCGGTGTTACCGAAGGTGAGGCAGGCCACATGGAGACGGGGGTTGTTGAAGCGCAGGTAGCTGTTGGCGGTGGAGGACACGTTCCCGATGTCGGTGGTGACGATGCAGTTTTCGGGTTTTTGTCTGGCCATTTCTAAAAGCACGCGGCGGGGATGAAGGGTGCCGGGTGCGGCTTCTTCCATAGCCAAGTCTTCGATTTCTTTTTCCCAGTCAGCGCGGAGTTGTTTGATTTCGTCAAGACGGGCTTGATCGGGTTCGCGGCTGCCTTTTTCTTCGAGGAGTTTCAAGAGGCCTTCAGCGGTGACGCGGGCGTCGCCGACGATGCCGACTTTAACGGGATGGGTACGTGCGATTTGTTTGGCCTGTACGTCGATTTGTACGATTTCCTGGGTGCCGTCTTGTTTGAAGTATTTGATGTCATACTGAGGCAGGGTGCCGAAGTAGGACAGACGGGAGCCGATGGCGATGATGACGTCGGCGTCGCGCACAGCATACATGGCGGCTTTGGAGCCCATGTAGCCGATGGGGCCTACCCAATGGGGATCGCTGTAACGATAAGCGTCGTTGTGCAGATAGGTGGTGGCCACCGGGCAGCTCAAATATGCTGCGATTTTTTCGATGACGTCAAGGGCATCGGAGTCAACTGCACCGCGGCCGCTGATGATGACAGGGCGTTTGGCGTTGGCGATGACTTCGGCGGCGCGTTTCATGGTGTCCGGATCCGGAATGAGGCCGGAGGTGGAACGATATTCTTCGGGAGGAAGGATGACGTCTTCCAGTTCGCCGTAGAAATAGTCACGAGGAACGTCGAAATAAACGGGGCCGCGGTCTGCATACATCACGCGGAATGCGGTGCGCACGCAGTCAGCTGCACGGCTGGGATGGGGCAACTGGAAGGATTTTTTGGTGATGGGTTTGAACATCGGCACTTGGTCGCATTCTTGGAAACCGTCCCAATGCACGGATGTGGAACCGGCGGAAGGTCCGATGACCAAAACGGGGCTGTGTGCCTGATAAGCGGTAGCGATAGAGGTGATGAGGTTGGTCACGCCAGGGCCGTTTTGGCCGGTAACCACACCTACTTTACCGCTCACGCGGTTGTAAGCATCCATCATGTGGCCGGCGGTGTGTTCGTCACGCACGGCAATGAAGCGGATGCCTGCATCCGGGAAGAGGTCCAACATATCCATAAATGCGGAACCCACAATCCCTGCGCAATACTCGACGCCTTCTGCACGCAATTGTTCCACAATCGCTTCAGCAGGTGTCATTTTTTGTTTTTCTGCCATAAGTTTTTTCCTCCTTAA
>JAEZVS010000133.1 GCA_023443145.1 Bacillota bacterium
CAGTAAGACCGACCTTTCCCGCGCTCCAATCAAAGAGTTTCACAATTGCCGTGGCCAACACACCGGGGAAAGTCTGGACATTATCCAAAGCAATGTTGGTCCCAATGATGCGTCCGTGTTTATTGGCGGTTGAACCCATAGGCGCAAATATTTTTTCTCCGCTGACACGATTGGTGACCATCACGCAGTCTCCGCCAGCGTAAATGTCCGGGTCGCTGGTTTGCAAATATTCATTAACAATAATAGCCGGATCGCATAATAGCCCTGCTGATTTGGCTAAAGCCACATCACTGCGTACCCCTGCTGCCACCACCACCATCTGACAATCGATAGGACCCTGATCGGTAAGCACGCCACTCACATTGCCCGCTTCATCACGTGTGATTTCTTTAACAGCCGTTTGCAGTTTAAATTCAATGTCTTCTTTTTCCAAGTAGCTTTGCAGCACCAAGGCCATATCCTTATCAAGCATTTTAGGAAAGATTTGATCTTGCATTTCCACAACGGTGACTTCCACACCCCAGTTGGCGCACGCTTCCATCACTTCCATACCAATGAGACCGGCCCCAATAATGACAACATGCTCAATACCGCTTTTCAAGTGGTTTTGAATGCGCTCTCCATCTCCAGGCGTTTTCACCTCAAAAACACCGGTCCCGTCAATACCCGGCAGCGGCAATTTGGCATTTACAGATCCTGTGGCAATAACAAGCTTGTCATAAGGCAGCTTTTTTTCTTCTCCATTGACCATATTACGTACGGTGACAGTCTTATCTTCACGATGAATGCTCAGTGCTTCGTGATGAAGAAGGGTGTCGATGTCTTTCGTGGCTTTCATAAATTCGGGGGAGCGCACGGCATCCCAAGAGGTTGTCATTAAATCATTTAATTCTTTAATGGTGGCGCCAACGTAATAGGGCAGACCACAGCCACCGTAAGAAATCCACTCTCCTTTTTCAACAAGCGTTACCTCCGCTTCCGGATTTAAACGTTTTAATCTGGCCGCTGCTTTTGGTCCGCAAGAGACGCCACCAATCACAACAATTTTTTTACTCAACAGAATCATCCCTCTTTCCTTATTTTCTCGAAACATGTTGCTTTATATTATAGGACATACCAACCATTTTGACACCCATAATCTGCGATTTTATGATCATCATCTCGAAAGATATATTTCTATAAAATTATTTTGTTTAATGCATTATATTGTTCTATGGAAGAGCTGTCTCCCCCAGTCAAATAGTCTTTTAATTGCATGTAAAATTCTGATATAGTTAGAGCAGGATGCATAGACATAAGGGTTGCGTATGTCTGGCATACGAAAATCAATGATTGGTCAATGGAGTATTGTAAGGAGGTCGAAAATCTTATGTTGTTAACATTATTCTGCTTGTTCTCTATTTTGTTCTTTTTTGGCATGTCAGCAAAGAAATTTGTTGACTATGGCAAAAAACCCATGCATGGTCGCCAGGATCTTTATCCCATCCCCGGTGAAGCGCCCGACCGTGCAAAATATGGCGGTTCATACTTTGAAGACCAAAAATGGTATGAAAAACCTCGAGCAAAAAACACTGTTGGAGAAGTTGTTGACATGCTCGAAGAAATGCTTTTCATTAAAAAGTTATTTAAAAAGCAACCCAAATTGTGGTGGGTATCCTATTCCCTCCATCTCGGTATTTACTGTGTCATTGCGACCATTGGCATTGCTTGCGCTTTGGCGCTTTTGCCCTTCAGTGGCGCTTTGGCCGCTTTGGCTATGTTTGCCTTAACTGCATCCGGCATTTGTGGCGGTGTGCTGGTTTGTGTGGGCACGATCGGTCTTTTAGTAAAACGCATTGTTGACCATGAATTCCGCAATTACACCACACCACAAGAGTATTTCAACTTAGCCTTTTTATTTGCAGGTGCGTTTTCCGGTCTTTGCGCCTGGTTCAAAAATGGATGCAGTTTTGGGTATGTAAAAGACGTGGTATCCAATGTTTTTCGTCTGCGTCCAACCAAGGGTCTGGATAAAATTACAGTGATTCACCTGTTGCTCTTTGGCGGCTTGCTCATTTATATTCCATTGACCAAAATGAGCCATTATGTCGGCAAATATTTTGCTTTCCACAAAGTGCTTTGGGATAACGCACCGAACCTGCCTGGTAGCAAAGTTGAGCAGACCATCATTGATGAATCTTCCATTAAACCCGCACCGGATATGCAGTGGAGCGCGGCTCATTATCAGCCAAAACCTGAAGAAAAGTAAAATCATTCAACGATACTAAGGAGGAGGAGTACATTGATCGACGGAAGACACATTCGTCCACGTGATATTGGTATCCGTGGAGAGCAATTAACCGATGTCACAGACAAAAGCCATTTAATGCCCCTGCCTGCGCCCTTTGAAGATCCCGCTACTTGGCCGGAAATTCAACCACCAAAACCGGAATGGCGTAACGAGCAATATAGCGATTTAGATGGCTTCATAGCTTTAGACGGTTTTAAAAGACCACAAACCAAAGTTGAAGAAGATGAATTGGTCAATAAATTTTTAAAAGGCTTAGAAAAGCTATTAAATGACGAGGCCAACAAAGGGATGATTCAAGTGTTGGATCTGACCATGGAATATTGCGCAAAATGCAATACCTGTTCAGATGCCTGCCATCTTTTTGTGGCCACCGATCGCAACGAAATCTATCGCCCAACCTGGCGTATTGACGTGTTGCGCCGCATCATAAAAGGCTATATCAATCCTCCCAAAACAAAATTGGGTAAATGGAAAGCAAGATTTACCGGCGCAGATGTGGATTTAAACTGGGAAACCATCATGCGTCTCGGCGAAAGTGCTTACCGCTGCAATTTATGCCGTCGTTGTGCTCAAGCTTGCCCTCTGGCACTTGACAACGGATCTTTGGCCAAAGAAATTCGTAAACTTTTTTCACAGGAAATGGACATTGCGCCCAGACCAATTCACAGCAAAGGCAGCCAAATTCAAATGCGCACCGGTTCATCCACCGGCATCACCAAAGCCGCTTTTCTCGATACCGTAGAATTTATAGACGAAGACTTAAATGAACTTTATCCCGGCAATGACTACAAAGTGCCCATTGATAAAAAAGGCGCTGATGTTTTATTAATCCACAATGCCGGAGAATACATGGCTTGGCCTGAAAACCCGATGGCTTTTGAAATTCTTTTCAATGAAGCCGGCATCGACTGGACCTTATCCAGTGACATGATGGGCTATGATAACGTCAACTATGGTATCTGGTATGACGACAAAGTAGCCAGAGAAATTGCTGTGCGCCAAATGGAAGCCGCTAAAAAATTGGGCGTCAACCGCATTGTCGTAGGTGAATGCGGCCATGCTCATAAAGCGCTTACAGTTGTCAGCGATCGTTTCACTCCTGCCAAAGACCGTATTGCTGTGGAAAGCTTCCTACCCATGCTCCGTGATTTGGTTATGAGCGGTGTATACGATCTGGATCCACAAAGAAACGATTTTGCCGTCACCTTACACGATCCATGCAACTTTGTCCGCCAGATGGGCGTGGTGCAACCGCAACGTGATGTGATCAATGCCGTGGTGCCCAAAGGCCGTTTTCATGAAATGTATCCACATGGCGTTGACAACTACTGCTGCGGCGGCGGCTCCGGCTTTGCGATTATGCAGAGCTTCAACTTCCCTGCTTATCGGGAAAACATTTCAACACGCATGAAATTGAAGCAAGTACTTGACGCCTTCGGACCCGAACTCATCTACGATAAGAGTTTGGTTAAATATGTTTGCGCACCTTGCTCCAACTGCAAAGGGACCTTCCGTGAAATGTTTAAGCACTGGGGTCTGACCAAAGACTACAACTTCCAATACGCCGGTTTGGTGGAATTGGTGGTTAACGCTATGACCAAATTTGAAACGCCCTATTTTGAATTTTTGCGTGACGAATAATATATGTTCTTGTTGATTCGAGATATGAAAAGATGCTCTGTGTGCGAGATACACAGAGCATCTTTTTTATATTTTCAACACTTTAAATCAAAACTGCGACGATGAATAGGTGAAGGCCCGTATTTCTTCAGAGCTTCATAGTGCATTTTTGTGCCATAACCTTTGTGCTGCCTAAAGCCATACATCGGGTATTTTTGGTCCATGCGCATCATGATTTGGTCTCTATGTACCTTGGCCAGGATAGAAGCTGCGGCAATCGATAAGGAACGGGCATCGCCGGAGATCACATTTTCAACGGGTGCGACGGCTTGCGGCTGATTGATGCCGTCCACGAGTAGAAGTTGAACATCTCCCAGCTTGGAGATGGCACGAGACATGGCTAAATTTGTGGCCTGTAAGATATTTAAGCGATCAATTTCATCTACATCTGCTTCAGCAATGGACCACACCAAAGCGTGCATTTTAATATGCGTGGCCAGCCGCTCCCTTTCTTGTTCTTTTATTTTCTTCGAATCATTAATGTGGCGCATGTCCATATCTGGATTTAAGACAACGGCAGCTGCCACCACCGGTCCTGCCAGAGGACCTCGACCGGCTTCATCCACGCCGGCGATGCGTGTAATATGTTGAGCCTGAAAGCGATGTTCAATTTCCAACATGGACGCAATGCGCGCAACCTCTGCCTCCTCTACGGCCAACTGACGTTCAATTTGGGCGACCAGCTTTTGCACACCGGCACGTGAGTCGGCCCTTAATCCCGGAAGAGCAACTTGTTTTGCAGCAATATCAGCATTTTCCAATTGACTTTTAATTTCTCCAATAGATAATTTTTTCATAACTTCGCCTCTTTAATCTAACTGCACCGACTTGAAGAGGCCTTTTTACACTGTTATAATGCCTCTTTGAGGGGGTGATGACTTGAAATTTAACGGAGCGTTGGTAAAAACCAAAGAACGCACCATTGGCGTGGCTGTTGTGGAAGACACTTTTCTGGAGTTGGATCCGATTGAACGTGGTCAGCGCATGAGCCAATATGTGAAAGGTTTTGGCGGAAACACGCCGGTGGTATTGCTTATTTCATCTTCAAACAATCAGGAACAATACTTTGGCCGTCCGGATTTAATTCCATTGGTGGCTGAGGTGCCTTTAAACATGATGACTTTTAAAACTTGGGAAGCACCGGATGAGGTGTAAGACAAGGAACGGGATATGACGAGAACAGTCATATCCCGTTTTTTTATCGCTTAGCGGATATTTGTACACATTGCTTTTGTCCATCATAATGAACACGCATCCCCAGCTGCTCACTTATAAAGCGCAAGGGTACCATGGTGCGGCCATTATGAATAAACGGCGGCGCATCAAAAGGCACTTTTTCGCCGTCTACAACAGCCATCGAATCATTAATCCCCATACTCATGTGCTTATCTTTGTAATGAATTTGCACCAGACGCTCATCATTATCCCATTCAACAGTCCCGCCGTATATTTCAGCTACAAATCGGATGGGCACGAAAGTGCGGCTGTCGCGGATAATAGGTGGCTGGTCAATATTTTTCTTCTGTCCATCTACCCAAAACTGAATTTGATTGATATACAAATCTACTGATTGATAGGCCGGGTTGCCAATATAGGTGACAGCTTCTTTGTCACCAAGCCGAGCATGCACTTCAGCATTAGGCAAATCGTTATAATCCGCAAGGGTAAACGTACCGGCATCTTTAGAAATTTCTCCGGAAAATCCGTCAACACGCCAATCCAGAACCTTAGGAGACAGTTGAACGGTGCGATTATCCGTGGTTTTAGCACGAACGGTGAAGGTAACAGGCGCATCAGGTGTTGCAATATAATGACTGCGTTCAAGCCATATGCGGCTGATGTCCTCTGCCCCTTTTACTTCAATGGCTTTTTCACCCAAAAGCTGGTTGTTTGAGAACACTTGCGCATTTGTCCAGCCGGGTGTCAGCGGCATAAACCAAGGGCCGTCCCATGCGCCCAATCCGTTGCTATCAACCAATTTATATGGCGTCCCGGCCAGATTCTTAGGATGATAGTTGGCATCCCATGCGCCGGCAATTTTAAATTCACCGGTCTCGCCCACCACCATTGTACGTGGTCCATCAATTTTTGCCCCCACCACAGGCCCGTCGGGAGCGGTGTTAAATATGCCGATGCCATTGACTACAGCTCTCTGTGCACCATTTCTTTCGGGTTGAATGGTAACCGTTTTATAAAAGGAGCCCAAAGGTGTGGTCACCATGGCCGTCGAGCCGCCGCCATCTAAATTAAGACCGACATCTGCGCCCAATTGTTGCATAAAGTAACCCAGATTGGTCAGGCTTAAACCGGCACTTCGATAGGTGCGTCCTTCTGCTGCCACTATCCATATGGTTTTGCCGTCTTTAGAAATGGCAGCGCCTGTACGTGCGCGCACACCGCCCAACACATTAATATCTTTGGTGTAATTTTGAATGTCGCCATCTTTCAGTACCAATGCATGGCCGCCAACCATAAAAGTCCAATTTCTATTGGGTAAAAGCCCGATGTCCACTTTGATGCTGCTGCCCACTGATACATGGTTTTTAATGAACGCTTCACCCTGCCCATTCACTTGGAAGATCATTTTTCCGGTGGGTACCGGATAGGGTAAATTTTTACCCCATGAAATGGCTTCCACGATGCCGCTGCCATTTACTAAAATTTCTGTGTTGGTTTGATGGCCGCGAGAAGCCGATGTCCAAAAGTCGTTATACATTTGAATGGTATCGGTATGGCTTTCCTGGCCGGAAGGATCGTGCCAATAATAGGTTTTATTGAGACCGTCGATGGGAAATGAAGCGCCGTTGCCTGCGGTTATTTTACCGCTGAAAATGATGGGTTCAATATGAGCGACGCGATGTTGATCAATACCTAATGAGTACAGCCCAATAATATTAGCCGGAGAACTTTCCAATCTGCCGTCAATAATGGACGGCCCGATGGGAGAACCTTGCAGCGCCATGTTAAAATAATCGCCGTTCACCATGGCTACAGAGCCTGTACGATCAGACATCTGAGAAACCGTTGCCCTTTTGGTATAGCTTCCGGCACCGGCCACCAAGCGCATATCCAACGACGGATTATTTAAGTCGCAGCGCCATACGCCGATGTGAACATTTCCGGATTTGGTCGACCAATCATAAATCTCTTGCACCACTCCCGGTGCCAACGGCTCTGAACTCACCAAGCCCGATGGTGCGGCAATAGCTTCCTGTGGTAAAACAAGCAACATACAGATAAGTGCCATTTTGATTATTATACTTTTCATGCATTTCACTCCTTGCCCCTATTATACCTAGCTTTACCGCTAATCACAAGTCATGGTCTTTTTGTGTAATTGGATATTGTCACTTTTTTCTGTTATCCTTTATAATGACACCAGAGGAGAGTGCATATGACAATAAATTGGAGACATTTTAATCGTCCGCTTTTTTCGCGCATGCGACGCGCCAGCCGTAATTATCAACTCATTGAAGAAGGCGACCGTATCTTGGTGGCTTTATCCGGCGGAAAAGACAGCACACTGTTGCTTTATGCTATGGAAATGCTGAGACGCACCCTGCCCTGCAACTTTACAGTAACCGCCTTTAGCGTCAATATGGGATGGGGCGCCGATTACAGCGCACATCAAAATTTTTGCGATCATTTGGGTATCCCGCTATTTATAGAAGAGAGCCAGATCGGTCCCATTGTATTTGACGAGCGCAATGAGAAGAATCCTTGCTCGCTTTGTGCGCGCATGCGACGCGGTGCAGTAAACAATTGGGCATCTGCCCACGGTTTCAACAAAGTGGCTTTGGGCCATCATTTAGATGATTGTATTGAAACCTTGTTGATGAGCTTATTTTACGAAGGCCGACTCCACACCTTTGCACCGCGTGCCTATCTTTCTCGTGCTGACATTACAGTCATTCGTCCTTTGGTCTTCGTAAAAGAAGCAGACATTATTAAAATAGCCCATCAACTGCAATTGCCTATTATGGACAGCCATTGCCCGGTTGATGGCCACACTGTCCGCACTCAGGAAAAAGAGCTCATAAAATCTTTGGCCCAAACAAATCCCGGAGTGCGAGAGCGTCTGATGCATGCCATTGAAACATCATTATGGGATTCATATAAAGTTAAGGAGGCCTCTCATGCTGGCTCAGATTAAAAGCACCACCATTATCGGGCTTACCGTTCACGATATTCACATTGAAATTGATGCCTCCCGCGGCCTTCCTTCTTGGGATATTGTCGGTCTACCGGACACTGCTGTTAAAGAAAGTAAAGAGCGCGTTCATACCGCCATTAAAAACTCCGGCTTTGACTTCCCACCCCGACATATTGTGGTCAATTTGGCACCTGCTCATTTGCGTAAAGAAGGCTCTTTTTTTGATCTGCCCATTGCAGTGGCCATCTTAACAGCTACCGAGCAACTTCCTTTTGAAGCAACCGATGGGTTCATTTTTATTGGGGAATTGGGTCTGGACGGCGCCCTGCATCGCGTGAGCGGCATTTTACCCATTGCCTTGTCTTTAGCCGAAACCCATCCGGAAGCGGCCATTGTCACAGCACGCGACAACGCTGATGAAGCGGCACTGAGCGGCATGCGCACCTACGGTTTTTCCAATTTGCGCGAAGTGGTCAACTTTTTAAATCAGCCGGATAGCGTGCAACCGACACC
>JAEZVS010000141.1 GCA_023443145.1 Bacillota bacterium
AAAAAAAAAAAATAGACCGAAATAAAAATGGCATTGACAATAAAGGCCGTATTGTTCAATATAGTTACATAATAGGTATCGAAATGCTTGCATTTTTCAAATGATGTGTGTTGGTGCGGCTTGTAAAAGAGGCTGATGAAGCGGCTGATGTATCCGTATATGGATGGGCCCAGGTTTCGTTTTCAAAGGGTCATGGCTTTCAGCAAACGCCGGGTGAAAAACGGCAGAGGATACCGAAGATTTTTTGTGGACGGCAATGAGAAAGGAGCGTTTTTATGAAAAAATGTTTGACGGCGTTAAATGTGATCGGGATAGCGGCATTCTTACTTATATCTCTTTATTTCAGAGAGGCCAATGCCTATACACATGCAGCCTGGGTCTGCTTAATGGTGATTTTGGCTATGGGCGCAGCCTACAGCCTGAAAACCGGTGCTCATAAAGACAGCCATGCACGTTATGTGGGTTTGGTGATCTTTTTCTTAGCCATGTCCATTTTGGGACTGCAATTGTTTTAAGCGGTCGATATAGGCGTTTGTTCGAATCCACCGGATGTGTTACGGCAGCGGTTAAAAAAGATACATCCATGGTTTGCTGTGGATTTATGCTAGGCGATCGCCTTGTTGTGATTGCCTGTCAAAGTAAACGTCGGGCATTTACAGAAGAAAAGTTAGATATGAAATGATATTTCGCATAAAAAGCGAGCAATGTTTAAATTGAAAAAATAAAATAGGGTTGACATACACTAAAGAAAAGTGTATTATAATGGGAATCCTCGCGAGGAATGGTTTCACTAAAAATATTCAGAATTTTGAAAGTGGAAGGAGACTAATTATGAACTAATTATGAAAAAGAAGTTGATTTCGGGTATCTTGATGGTTGGTCTTGTGACAGGCGTTTGCCCAGTTTGGGCTTCAAACTATGATGCACCAGAATTACCAGTGGTGGCTTCTACTGATAGACATTTCAATGGTAATAATGGAGAAGTGCGTCCGCTGTATCGTCTGGTTGAAGACAATAGTTATTCTGGCTCCTATTTTTCATTAACTCAAAAACTTTATCATAGGGATGGCACTTATGTGAATTTTTCGGTCACAAATCACGCCAGCTATCCAGTGCGTATTGCGATCAATAATGAAGCCGTTAAAATAGTAAAGCCAGGTGCAACCAATCATGTGAGTGTAAGTATTGGACGTATGGGGAAAACTTGCAAATTTACAGCAGCGCCGCAAGGCGGAAATGTCAATATCAGTTACAAGATTGTTCAGAGACCGTAAACAAAGGTGATATTATGAAGTCATTCCCAAAACTATTTCTAGTTGCCTTATGTGTGGCAGCTATGCTGGGGCTTGCGGCCTGCGGCCAAGAAAAGCCTGCCGAAACCTCCTCCCAACCTGCTGAAAAAAGCACTGTTGTGGAAAGCAAAGAAAAGTCGGATACGGCTGATTGGGAAGATGGCAGCGAAAAGGTTGTCAGCGATCAGGTCACAGCAGATCCGGCCGCCATTTTAGATGGTTCTGCTTTTAAAGGAAACAACGCCCGACATAGTTACGGCACGTTGACAGACTCCAGCGGATTGAGAGAAGACATCCCATTTTTAACAGATTTTAAAAATGCGAAAGATAATTATAAGTACATTGTATTCGTTGTGCGCAACAACGACAAACAATATCCGCTGATGTTCCGCATCAATCAACATCGGGTGGACGGGCTTCAGCCGGGAGAAACCAAGCAACTGACGTTGGAACTGAAAGATAAGGTGGAAAAAAACTATCTCTTTAACATCGGACCGGATGCCGGTGACCTCAACGCCACCTATGCGGTGTATTCCACCAACGATTTGCCCACATAAATAAAAGACGCAAGGCGTGATGCCTTGCGTCTTTTTTGGTGGCAGGTGCGCCAAAGGGATGCCGGCGGCCGCCGGATTTTACGTGGTGTGCGGCTCTTTGCTATCGCGCCCAAGGGCTTTGCGTTTGGCGCGGCGCACGCGGTTGATGTGGCGTTCAAAATCGCCGCCGTTGATGAGCTCGGCCAACAGATATTGCTCAAAGGTGGGCACGGTGCACGAATAAAAACCGCAGCGTTCCTCAAAGAGCGCCACCAGTGAAGGGGGAAGCACCATATACCCGGCCCGAAGGGCGGGGGAGATGGTTTGGGAAAACGTGTTCAAGTAGATGACGTTCTGCCCTCGGGAAAGGGCATAGAGCGTCTCTGCCGGTTTGGATGAAATGGTAAACTCCGATTCAAAGTCGTCTTCAATGATGAAGCGTCGGCCTGTTTCCGCCCAGCGCAAATATTCAAAGCGCTTGGAAGCGGTGGCGGTGACGCCGGTGGGATAGCTGCGGTATGGCGAAATGTGCAAGACCGACGCTTTGGTTCTTTCCAAGGCCGGGCTTTGGATGCCTTCTTCCCCCAACGGCAACAGATCGCAGGATGCCCCGGCCGCACGATAAATTTGTTCAATTTTTTCGTAAGAGGGCGATTCCAGCGCATAAGTCACCTGCCGGCCCAATAGGGCCACAATGACGCTGTACAAATACTCGGTGCCTGCTCCAATGACAATCTGATCTATATCGGCGTGAATCTTTCGATTGCGCGCCAGATAGTGGCGAAGGGCTTCGCGCAAGAGGTCCACGCCCTGATTGGGCGATTTTTCTACGATTTTATCACCATATTCACTCATTACGCGGCGCATGGTTTTGCACAGCACCGAAAAAGGAAAAGCGTGTCCGGCAGCGGAGGGGCGTGGTGTCAAATGGGATGACGGCTGTTCCGTTGAGAGCGGAGGATGGGCATCGCTGCGGGCAAAGCCGTCGGCCGGTTTAAAGATGACGTAAAAACCGCTGCGTTCACGACTTTCCACATAGCCTTCATCCACCAGAAGCGCATAAGCGTGGGCCACGGTGATGACGCTGACATTGGCTTCGTCGGCTAAGGTGCGTTTGGAGGGCAGACGGCTGCCATAAGGATAAACCTCTGAAACAATATCTTGGCGCAGGCGCTCATAAAGTTTTATGTACAAGGGCGAGTGGCCGGAATGGTCATAAGCGGGGCTATTTTGGTTATACATAATTCTCCTATTTTGGCTATTTAAATAGAGTCACATTCATTTTACAATAAGGCCATCTTAAATACAAGGAGGATCATCATGCAGGAAAACAGATACGAACTCAACAAAAACCTTGCTCAAATGCTCAAAGGGGGCGTCATCATGGACGTCACCACGCCGGAACAGGCTAAAATTGCAGAAAGCGCCGGCGCCTGTGCCGTCATGGCGCTGGAGCGCATTCCCGCCGATATTCGCGCCGCCGGGGGTGTCTCCCGTATGAGCGATCCCAAGATGATCCGCGGCATTCAAGAAGCGGTGTCCATTCCCGTGATGGCCAAATGCCGCCTGGGCCATTTTGTGGAAGCGCAAATTCTGGAAGCCATTGAAATTGACTATATTGACGAATCGGAAGTGCTTTCCCCGGCGGATGACACCTATCACATCGATAAAACCCAATTCCGTGTGCCTTTTGTGTGCGGCGCGCGCGACTTGGGTGAAGCGCTTCGCCGCATTCAGGAAGGGGCAGCCATGATTCGCACCAAAGGGGAACCCGGCACCGGAGATGTGGTGCAGGCGGTGCGCCATATGCGCATGATGCAGGGAGAAATCCGCCGTCTGGCGGCCATGGCCGAAGACGAACTCTTTGAAGCGGCCAAAACCCTGCAAGTGCCTTATGAGCTGGTGCGCTATGTGCATGAAAACAAAAAACTGCCGGTGGTCAATTTTGCGGCCGGCGGCGTCGCCACCCCGGCCGATGCGGCGTTGATGATGCAGTTGGGGGCAGAAGGGGTCTTTGTGGGCTCAGGTATTTTTAAATCGGGCAATCCGGAAAAGCGGGCGCAAGCCATCGTAAAAGCCGTCACCAACTTTACGGATGCCCGTATGTTGGCCGAACTTTCGGAAGACCTGGGCGAAGCCATGGTGGGCATTAACGAAGATGAAATTGCCCTTTTGATGGCAGAGCGGGGCAAATAATGAAAATCGCCGTACTGGCCTTGCAAGGGGCTTTTATTGAACACGTGCACATGCTGCGGCGTTTGGGCGCAGACACAATGGAAATCCGCCAACAGGATGATTTGCATATACCCTTTGACGGACTGGTCATTCCCGGAGGGGAAAGCACGGTTCAAGGCAAGCTGCTGCGGGAACTGGGTCTTTTTACACCGTTGCAGTCGCGCATTCGGAAAGGGCTTCCTGTTTTCGGCACCTGCGCCGGGCTGTTGCTCCTGGCGCAACAGATTGAAGGAGAAAACAGCGTCCATTTGGGCACCATGTCCATCACCGCCCGGCGCAACGCTTATGGCCGCCAACTGGGCAGCTTTTTTACGGAAGCGCCGTTTGGCGATGTGGGCACCATTCCCATGACGTTTATTCGCGCACCGTATATTTCATCTGTGACAGAAGGGGTGGATGTGTTGGCGACGGTGGATGGCCATATGGTTGCCGCACGTGAGAAAAATCAACTGGCCATTTCCTTTCATCCCGAATTAAATGACCACACCGGCATCCATCGCTATTTTCTGGAGATGGTGGCGCAGCATAAGCAAAAGGTTGAAGCGCCGACGGTTGTATAACTGTTTATATCGTGCCCCATGGTAAGGAATCCATGGGGCATATGTCATAAATAAGCGGCATCGGTCGCTTCGCCATTCTTTGTCACTGCTGTTTTTATGTTATAATGATAAGAAAACGATGCAGGTCAAAGGAGGGAGATGTCGGTGGTTTTTAAGGGAAAAGTGGCGGTTTGGTATTGGGCGTTGGTAATCAGCTCCTTCGTTATTTCGGCGTGGGTTATTTGGGCATCTTGGTTTGATGATGAACGGATGCCTTTGCGGATTTTGCTGCTTTTGACAGTATCACTTCTGATCAGCTTTTTAAGCACGTTGTCCTTTGCCCTTCGCAATAAGGTCATACTGGAAGCGGACCGTTTGGTGATCTGCTTTGGCGTGGTGACCAAGCGCCTGGCCTATGTAGATATTGTCAAAATATACCGAACGAACGATATAACATCTTCCCTGGCGGCGTCGCTGGATCGGGTGGCGCTGGAAAAATCTCGATATGAGAAAGTGTTGGTCTCTTTACAAGACAATGACGCCTTTATTGCCGCCGTGCTGGAAAAGGCGCCGTCCATTCAATACGTGCCGCGCCGTTGGTGAGTCGGGTAAAGTTGATGATTCATATGAAAAAACAGCAGGTCATCGTTTTGAAGCGAAACGATGACCTGCTGTTTGTTTTTTAGCTTGATACAGTTGGACGAGCGGTTTAACGTTCTCTGGGGCGCAGGCGGTCAACAAGGCTGGTGCGCTGCCAGCGCCTGAGAGAAATCAGCGGGACAACAACGGTGATGAGTAAATAAAGGGGAGCGGCCAGGGCAATCGGCCAATAAGTAGGTTGCCAAGTCAGGAACCAGAGCACGTTTTCAGTGGCAGTGCTTAAGAAAGGTGTAAAAATGAGGGTCAGAAGCAAGGCCAACAGGATGGCGCCTGCGGTAATAGATACATTTTCCAGTATGAGCAGTCTTTTTAATTGTTTTCTTGTTGTGCCCACGGCTTCCATGGTCGCCAACATTTGGCGGCGGGTGATGAGATTGGTCAAGGTGGTGGCCGTCAAATTCAAGAGACCGATAAAGGCCACGATGACACTGAGGG
>JAEZVS010000166.1 GCA_023443145.1 Bacillota bacterium
GGGCAGGATCTATGGATCTTTTGCTTCAAATTAACACAAGTATTAACAACATAGTGTGGGGCCCGATTATGCTGGTGCTTTTAATCGGTACCGGTTTGTACATTTCGGTGCGGACAAAGTTTTTGCAATTCCGCAAATTTCCCTTTGCTATGCGCGAAACCGTCGGTTCCCTTTTTGGGAAAACGGCTGCACATGAACGCGATGAATCCAGTATCAGCCCGTTCCAGGCAGTGGCTACGGCACTGGCATCTACAGTGGGCACCGGTAACATTGTCGGTGTGGCAACTGCAATCACCATGGGTGGTCCCGGGGCCATTTTCTGGATGTGGGTGTCCGCTTTGCTGGGTATGATGACCAAATACTCGGAAATTCTTTTGGCCCTTCGTTTTCGTGAGCGCAATGCCCGCGGCGAATATGTGGGCGGTCCGATGTATTATTTGTCCAACGGTTTGAAATTACCGTGGTTGGGCTTTGCTTTTGCTCTTTTTGCGACATTTGCCTCTTTCGGTATTGGCAATATGACACAAGCCAACTCCATTTCAGGTGCTCTTGACTCCACCTTCGGTATTAATACGACAATTACCGGCGTTATTTTGGCCATTTTGGTGGCCGTGGTTATTCTAGGCGGGATCAAATCCATCGCCAGCGTAACGGAAAAAATTGTGCCTGTCATGGCTGTGTTCTACCTGCTGTTTTCACTGGTGTTGTTGGTGTTGCATGCCAGCCATCTTCCGGATGCGCTGCGCTTAATCTTTGAAGCCGCATTCAGTCCGAAATCGGCTCTGGGCGGTGCAACAGGTTATACCATTGCTTTGGCTATCCGTATGGGGATGGCCCGCGGGGTGTTCTCTAACGAAGCCGGTTTGGGTTCGGCGCCCATCGCGCACGCCGCTTCTTCCACGAAAGAACCGGTGCAACAAGGTCTCTGGGGAATTTTTGAAGTATTTATTGATACCATCGTGGTCTGCACGATAACGGCCTTGGTTATTTTGACAGCGGTGGATGCCAGCGGTGAATATCTCTGGAAAAGCGGCATTCATGAAGGCGCGGCACTGACCATTAAAGCTTTTGAACAAGGCCTGCCCGGTATGATGGGGGCTTATGGGCTCACCATTGGTCTGATGCTCTTTGCCATATCCACCATGTTCGGTTGGTCTTATTATGGCGAAAAAGCCATTGAGTACCTGTTCCGTCGCAGACGCATTACCGGACAAGTCGTTATGGGCTATCGCTTGGTCTTTGTGCTTTGTGTGTTCTTAGGTTCTGTCGGCGGCTTAAAAGTCGTTTGGGCTATTGCAGATACATTGAACGGTTTGATGGCCATCCCGAACTTAATCGGGGTTATCGGTCTTTCCGGTCTTGTGTTTAAAGAAACAGCCTCTTATTTTGAACGCAAAAAGCGCGGTGAACTATAGTCATCTGTTTTGAGACATAGATGAAAGTTAAAAGCGGCCTCCATCCACAGGGAGTTGCCGCTTTTGGCTTTTTTAGGAGAGTTTTTCTTCAACTGACTGCAGTTTTTGCGACATGGAAGCATCTTTGTCGCGGCGATCATCAATTTTCAGGATGGTATAGACACGGTTGCTTCCTGCGGCGAAAACCCTTTCCTGCATATCTCGCACACAGGAAAAAATGGCGTCAATGTCGCCCTCCAAGACGGTTCCCATGGGATTCAGAGATACGTGCAGCTTGCTGTGTTGCTGCGCCACTTCGTAAGCCTGAGCCACATAGGGGCTAAGACTTGTGGTGGGTGTGCCCACCGGCATGACGGTGATTTCGACTATGGCCATCATAAAGCTCCTTTCTGCAAATGGCGATGAGATGATTCTAAGTGTGACAAAATTTAATTCTGTTGTCAATGTGCACGGTTGAGGCCATCCGTAGAAAAGGCTATAATAAAGACAGATGCCGAAGTTTTATATAAGAAGGAGTGACCATTATGAACAAAAGAGTATGCGTGTTATTGGCACCCGGTTACGAAGAAATTGAGGCCTTAACACCTGTGGATTATTTGCGCCGCGCGGGCTTGACCGTGGATGTGGTCAGCACCATCGAAGATATTGCGGTGGAGAGCGCCCATCAGGTGATGGTGCAGGCGGACACTTTTTTAGAAGATCTGCGGCCGGAAGATTACAGCTGCGTAATTATTCCGGGTGGTCTGCCGGGAGCCCCCAATTTGGCCGCCAATGAATCGGTGATTCAATTTATTCAAGGGGTGCATGCCCAAGGGGATGTGGTGGCGGCCATTTGCGCAGGCCCCATTGTTCTGGAAAAAGCGGGGCTTCTTTCCGGGCGTCAGGCCACGTGCTTCCCGGGCGTGGAAGACAAATTGAATTCGGCTGCAGCTTGCCGTAAAGATACGGTGGTGGTCGATGATCGCATCATTACGGCCCGTGGTGCCGGAGCGGCCGGTTATTGGTCTTTGGCCCTTATCGCACATCTTTTGGACGACGAAGCAGCGCAAAAAGTAAAAAGCGCTGTGGTCATGGATATTGTTGAAGAGAATTTGGGTGTCAAATAGAGGACTGCGGTGATGATCAAGCGACACATTGTACTTTTGGTACTGGTATTAACAACTTTATTGGCCTTCACCGGCTGCCGAGAGGAAAGCGATAAAGCGGTGCTGCAAACGGTGGATCAGCTGGAAACCCGCCAACCCGATGCGGTGTGGGCGGCGACGGCGCCAAAGGCACAAGAGGCCTATGGAGAAGAAGGCATCAAAGGGCGCATGGAAAAAATAGACCATATCTTAGGTGTGTCTTCTATCGATTATCAGGATGTTCGTTTTAATAAGCAAAAATCCGATAAAGAACGCCGCGTATATGATGCCAAAGCTGTTCTGAAGACCGAGTATGGAGAGATTGAGCGGCCTTTGGAGATGGCCTTTGTACCGGGGAAAGACGGCCGTTGGTTGGCAGACTGGACACCGGCCCTTATTGTGCCGGGCCTTAAAAAGGACAACGATTTGCTTATTAAAAGCGCCCCAACGGTACGCGGAAAAATTTTTGATCGAAACGGACGGGTTTTGGCCGAAAACAAAGACGGCGTGCGCGTTTATCCATACGGTGTAGAAACGGCAGCGGTGGTGGGTTATGTACGCGCATTAACCGGAAAAGAAGCGGCAACGGGAGCCTATCCGGATGTTTCGGTGGGCACCTATGTGGGCCGTGCCGGCTTGGAAAAAGTTTACCAAAAGCGCCTGGGCGGTAAAAACGGTGTGCGCATCAGTTTTACCGATAACGACAAAGACGTGTTGATTAAGACCAATCCCACACCGGGGCAAGACATTCACACCACCTTGGATATGCAGGTGCAAAAAGCGGCCTTTTCCGAAATAAACGGCGAATACGGCGCAGTTGTGGCAATGAATCCGCAAAACGGGCAAGTGCTGGCCCTGGTCAGCTCGCCCACGTATGATCCTGCTCTGTGGTTGGATGGCGCCATGAGTTCTGAAGACTATGCTGCGGCGGTGGCCAATCAAGAAGTGCCGGGAGACGGCTTATTTGCCCAAAAATTTACGCCAGGCTCGACCCAAAAGCTTTTTACGTCTATCGTGGGCTTAAACGACGGGGTCATGACCTTTGACACCTACTATAATATTTATGGTTCCGATTGGCAGCCCGATCATACCTGGGGCGGTTATCGGGTGCATCGGGTGACGCCAATTAATGGCGCCATCGGTTTGGAGCAGGCCCTCATTTCGTCCGACAACATTTTCTTTGCCATGTTGGGACTCAATTTGGGCGCCGAAAAATTGGTGAGCGGTTTGGAAGGCTTGGGGTATCAGCAAAACGTGCCGGGCGATTATCCCGCACAAAAAAGTCAAATTCACAGCACAGGCACCCTAGATCCTGAGCACCAAACGGGAATTGCCGATACCAGCTACGGTCAGTATCAGGTGCAGATCACGCCTTATCAGCTCTGCATGACCTTTGGTCTTCTAGCCAACGGCGGCAACATTATGGTACCCAAGTTGCTTTTGGATCAGGAAAAAGAAGTATGGTTGCCCCAAGTAACCAGCCAAGCCAATATAGATTTTTTGAACAAAGCGTTGCGCAAAGCCACCGCGATTACCCATCCCACCGCCGATCGTTCGTATGCTGAATTTACCGGTAAAACGGGTACAGCTGAAGTGGGGCCGGGTGGAACAGTCAATTTGGGCTGGTATGCAGGTTATGACCAAAAAAATCCCGATTGCACCATGGTTGTGATGATCAATCATGTGGAAAATCGGGGAGGCAGTGATTATAATACTGCCGTTTTTGGCCGCATTATGGATAAACTTTATATCAACGGCCAGCCGTATACACCTGCAGCAGGAACCATTGAAAAGAAGGCGGAAGATAAAGAGCAATCTGCTTCTCCTAAAAAAAAAGAGAATGAAAGAGAATAATAAAAGACAGCCGGTGATGTGCCTCTTTAAAGGGTGTGGCTGTCAACCTTCCATTAAAAAAAATAATAAATAGGATAAATAATAGGGTGCGGGTGCCGCGGCCTATTATTTTTTTTCGCCGTTAGCGTTTCTTATTTATTCTTTTGTGTGATAGATCAACTATATCTTACAGCCTGTAATAGGCGATGAAACTGTCCGCAAACAATATCTATCAAATGATGAGATTGCTAAAGATTATTTCTAGTTTTAACTGAATAGATGGTAGGGGATGACCAAATTCCTTAAAATGTTTCAGACCATGTTAACTTTAGATCTTGCTCCTGTTATTGACAGAGACTAATTTTAATGTTACATTTAACTACGATATTTCTGACTCTGGTTGAGGCGTCATCGCTTCGGCGTCTTTATGAGATACACCATTTTTACGAAAGAGGGAAAATCATATGTCGTTTTTTGATGAAACCGCTAACGGCGTTCAAGACGTTCCAAATCGTCCCCAAGGTATGCGGGTGCCTTTGGCTCAGGCGCGGAAAGGCGATACGGTTCGTGTGGTGAAAATTTCCGGTAAAGATGAAACCCAAAAGCATTTAAGTGATTTGGGCTTTGTACTGGACTCCGAAGTGACGGTAGTGAGCGAAGTGCAAGGCAATTTGGTGTGTGAAGTAAAAGGGGTGCGCGTGGCCATTGACCATACGCTGGCCCAGCGCATTACGGTCATCAATTAGGAAGGAGGAAGACGCATGGCAATGACGCTCAAAGACATTAAGCCGGGCAGCACCGTGAAAATCATTGGAATTGACGAACAAGGGGCTGTGAAGCGCCGCTTAATGGATATGGGCCTGACACGTGGTACGCAGGTGTATGTGCGCAAAGTGGCGCCGTTGGGAGATCCCATCGAAGTCACCATCCGCGGCTACGAATTATCGCTTCGTAAAGGTGAAGCTGAAAAAGTCCAGGTGGAATAGCACCTAGACTTTTTTAAAGGCCTAAAAATTAGCATTAGTTTATTATTTTCAGAATGAGTCAATTAATACAGGACAAGGAGGATGAATTATGCTTACGGTTGCATTAGCCGGGAACCCCAATAGCGGGAAAACCAGCTTATTCAACGAACTGACCGGGGCTAAGCAGCATGTTGGGAACTGGCCGGGTGTAACAGTTGAACAAAAGACAGGGATACTGAAAAAACACAAAGACGTGACCATTGTAGACTTGCCGGGGATTTATTCACTGTCGCCGTATACGCCGGAAGAAGTGGTCAGTCGTAATTATTTGTTAAATGAACATCCGGATGTGGTGGTCAATATTATTGATGCCACCAACTTGGAGCGCAACTTATATTTAACCACTCAAATTCTGGAAACGGGTATTCCGGTTGTGGTGGCTTTAAATATGATAGACCTCATCCAAAAACGCGGTCTCAACATCAACACCAAAAAACTTTCTGAAGCCTTGGGCAATGTGCCTGTGGTAGAAATTTCGGCTTTGGAAAGAAAAGGTATTGCAGAACTCACTGAAACGTTTTTGGCTGAAGGGAAAAAGAAAAGCTATAAACCATCGCCTCTTCGTTTTACCGACGATGTGGAAGATGTGCTCAACACCATTGTTCAAAAAGCGTCATTCACCGGAGACACAGCCCGCTATTATGCTATTAAGTTATTTGAAGGCGATGAACGCATTTTACAACAGTTGAGCGTGTCTGCACAGGCTATGGCAGACATCAAGGCTCAGGTTTCCGCAGTTGAAGACGCTCAGGATAATGATGCGGAAACCATCATCACCAACGGGCGCTATGAATACATTGCCAAGCATATGTCCGGCATTATGAAGCGTCCGGATGTACAAGATAAAGTCACCATGAGTGACAAAATCGACTCTATTGTAACCAACCGCTTTTTGGCGTTGCCGATTTTTGCGCTGGTCATTTATGCAATTTACTACATTTGTATTCAGACCATCGGCGGTTCTACCCAAGACTGGGTGGGCGACGGCTTTGCCTGGTTGGGTGAACAGGCTGCTGAATGGCTTACCGGTATGGGTGTGGCCGATTGGCTGGTGGATCTCATCAACAACGCCGTCATCAACGGTGTGGGTGCGGTCTTAACCTTTGTACCGCAAATTATGTTGCTCTATTTCTTCCTTTCTTTCTTGGAAGGTTGCGGTTACATGAGCCGTGTCGCCTTCATTATGGACCGGATTTTCCGCCGCTTCGGCTTGTCCGGGAAATCGTTTATTCCTTTCCTGATGGCCACCGGCTGCGGTGTGCCGGCTATTATGGCCACCCGCACCATTGAAAATGAAAAAGACCGCCGTATGACCATTATGGTCACCACCTTTATGCCTTGCGGCGCCAAATTGCCTATTATTGGGCTATTTGCCGGGGCGCTCTTCCCGGATAACCCCATGATTGCACCGGGAGCCTATTTCTTAGGTATTACAGCCATCATCGTCAGCTGCATCATCTTAAAGCTGACCTCGGCCTTTAAAGGTGATGTGGCACCTTTCATCATCGAACTT
>JAEZVS010000008.1 GCA_023443145.1 Bacillota bacterium
GCTTTATGATTGAGCTCGTCTAAAAGCGTCAAACGAGCGGTATCGCCGTTTTTCTCATAGATCAGATAAAGGGCGCCTAAAACCGCCGCCACAGCAAAAGCCACATAAGCAATAATAGCGGTAAGCACGTGAGCGCTCAGCCATACGCTTTGAAGCGCCGGCATGATCGGGTCATCTGAATGAGGCACCGAAACAGAAAGCGCCAAGGACAAGAAAACGCTCAGTGTCATCCCTAAAGTAAACGTCGGCATCACTAAACGCTTGCGCAGCAGGAAAAAGGCGAGCACCAAAAACACAACGAACGCTTGACAGAATTCATATAACCCTGAAAGGGGAAAGCGAGACAAATGCACACCACGCATCACAAGAGCCACCAACGTCAATACGCCTGACAAGGCCAGAACAAGCGCTGCCAATCGTTCAATTTTTTCAGGGCGCAGCCAAAAGGCCGCCAGTGCAACCAGTGTCGCCAATCCTCCTACGGCGGTGGCAACATATAGAATCATTTCCGACATGAGTGACTCCTTTTCTTTGGTATGGCATAACGAAGCAACAACCCTACACAAGACAGAATAAAGCCAAGAAAGACAATGGGTATTCCCGCATCAAACTTAATGCGCAAACCGCTATAAGGCTCAAATTTTTCAAAGTGAATCTCGCGCCCTGCTAGGTTGGCCTGCTCACCCGGCGACAGATACACCAAGTCGGAAAGTTGAGAGCCGCTTTCTACAGCCGCCACCAGGATCGGATGGCGGGGTTCTGCTGTGACTGATTTTAAACGACCGCTGGCCATGTCAAAATTAGGAACAAACATCGTGGCCAGGTCGGCATCTTCACCCAAGTCCAGGGTTTCGCCTTCTTTCAGATTAAAAGGAACCTTTTTGCCCTGATTCTCTATGGTGCCGGACACTTCCCACCCGTAGCTTTCCTGATAGATCGTAACAAATTTTTTGCGCAGGGGATGATTCACTGAAATGGTGGCTTCATCCTCTTTTCCTTTTTTAGATGTAAAAGCCAACGCACATTCATATTGAGAGGCACTGCCATTGTCGTACCAGTGAATGGTAAAATCATGCACGGCCACTTTTGCACCCGCAAGCGCGCCGTTTTTTAATGTAACGCTATCGTCCGGCGCAAGTTTTACATCTTCTTTCGCACCGGTAAGACCGCCAATGCCGGCGCCCATAATAATAATCACAAACGACACATGCAAAAGAATTGAACCCAATTTCTGTACTGTGAACGGTCTTTTGCATCGCATGACGGCACAACCGGTCAACATCAAACACAGCCAGATACCCAGCGCCAAGAACCAAGGGCTATGGTAAAGGTTGGCAAGGCCGGTGGCCATTAAAACTTTAGCCAGCAGAGGCCCGTAATGCGCTTCGTAAAATGCGGGATCTTGATTTTGAGAAATAATGCTTCCCAGCGCCGCTAAGGCACTGAGAAGCATTAAAAATTTTATGGTGGTTCCCATTGAAAACCAACGCTGCCAATTCTTTTTTTTCATAAATGAGAATCCTTCTTTAAAGATAAGATCAGGATTTTTCCGGAAGCTTACCGCCGGCTTTCAAAATAGCTTCTGTGGCTTGGCGGGTCGCAATTTGACAATAATCAATGCCTCGCGCCAAATCTTGCATGGAGCGATCCGGATTATGGAACCCAAGGCCGTTGGTGACCATGACGCAGTCCATATAATACTGGCCGTAGCGATGATTTTGTTGTGCCTTCTTTAAAAGTTCCTGATCCACACCGGGGGTGTTTTTTGCCGCTTCCAGCGTTTTTATGGTTTCAGTAACCACTTCACCGGCGCGATCTTCCATATCCTTGGTGTTCTTTTGAATATTACGCACCCGATCAGTCAGCCATTCTTTGCTTTCACGATGGCACGTCATGCAGCTTTGTTCCATGTTGTCCAGCGGACTGCCCACATTGTGCGACGAAAACTTCTGATTGCCGGCCTTCATATACGGCATATGGCAATCTGCGCAAGTGACGCCGGCTGATTCATGCACCGAGCCTTTAAAATATTCGTATTCTTCATGGCGCGGTTTGACCAGAGGCGTACCACTATCAGGATGTACCCACTCGGTATAGCCAATTTTATCGTAGTAGCGCAATTGGTCTTCTGCAGTTAGACCTTCATCCCAAGGGAAGGTGACTTTGTTGGTGTCATTGGGGAAATAATAGGTGACATGACACTGTGCACAGACCAAGGTGCGTTTTTCTTGACGAGATGCTTTGGATAGATCAATACCGCGGCGAGACATGGCCTCAATAAGCGGTGGTTGACGCACCGTTAGTTCATTGGTTTTGGGATCATGACAATTATAGCAGCCTACCGGATATTTCAGCTGGTCGTTGATTTCTTTGAAAGACATTTTGTAATACTCATCGCCATATTTGGCCACCAGCCCCGGAATTTGCGAGGACTTACATGTATTGCAAGCTGCCTGATGCCCTTTCCAGCGCACAGGATTGATGTCGCGAATATCATCCAGCATGAAAGCGTGACCGCGGGGATGGTTAAATTCCTCAGCATAACCTGTCCCTTTATACATCAATTTTAAATAGGGCATATCCTCAAAATGAGATGGTTTTTCTGTATTCTCCTTGGTTTGCAAATAAGTTTCATACTGGGCGGGATAGTTGACACCCCAAGCCGCCGGATCTTCCATATTTTTTTCATCAATGGGCTTTATGGTGGTTTGCTGCCATTCGGTGTTGTGACCGAAAAACAGACCGGCACAAACGCCAATGACCAACGCCGCCACACATGCCGTCAGGCCAATGAGCCCCCATTTACTCCTCGTTTTCATACGCGCTGTCCCCCTTTGTTATCGTTTAATTGCTGTTTGAATGACATTTTCCGCATTTCTTCGGCGCCTTGGCCCCAATCAACATAGCCCAAATCTTTGGCTGTCATATTGGGTTTAACACCGTGCGGCGTGTTGCGATGACAGTCAAAGCAATATTTGCCGCCATCGGTCATGGTGTCGCCGATTTGATTCAGCAATCCTTCGTGACACCGGACGCAGTTTTCTTGGATAATGTCTTTTGCGTGATCGCTGGCCTTAATTTCGTAAGGGTCTTTATTGCGAATCACGCCAATCATATCAATGGTTCCTGTCCAGGCTTTGTTGAAAGCGCCGCGAACTAAAGAATGCGGCACATGGCAATCGCCGCAGGTGGCATTAATCTTATGCGCCGAATGGGTATAGGTATCTACTTGCGGTTGCATAACGTGGCAACTTCCACAAAATTCTGTACCGTCCAGTCCTAAAGCCGGTATCTTTAAGCAAAGCACCAAACAAAAACCGATGACCATCAACGCCAATAGCCGAATGGCATATTTCAGCCATGGTCGCTTTTTCACTGCCATCACCTCCATGAGCAGTCTAATTTTATTTTATTATAGCATGCTGAAATTTTTTCCGATATTTGGCTTTTTCCGTATCTCAACATAAATTTGCTCAATATATGACAAAAGCCCACCTGTTTAGAAAAATTCCAAACAGATGGGGGTTCATCTCGATTGCTCGATCATTTCTTGTTTCTTTTTCTGTAAGCCGCGACTGTCCTGCATGCGCTGCCGATTATTAAGAAACCGGCATTTACAACAGTTCTTTCGCCTTGATCATCACTTCACCGCTGGCGCGGCTGTTGCAGAAAGCCAGCAACTTCTCCATTTCTTGATGAGCCTTGTTGTCACCGGGGGCCAACCCACAAATTTCTATTTCTGCCAGCTGCCATTTGTCGCGGTGATCACCTTCGGTGACAGACACATTGAAATGCTTTCTGAGAAGCGTCACCAAACTTTTAAGTTCCTTGCGTTTGTCTTTTAAAGATCCCGCCCATTCAATATGCCAATAAAGCGCCAAATAGTAGATGGTCATCACCTTACCTCCTATTTAGAGGAATTTGAGCCCGCACATCCCGGATGCTTTGTTTGTCTAAATCCACTATAGCCACGCCCGCACCGGTGCCCATATCTGAACGCACCGTAGCCCAAGGGTCACAGCAAAGAGAATGGGCCCAGCTGGTGTAGTTGCCGCCTGTTTGACGCGCTTGAGCCACACCGATGGACCAGCACTGAAAATCCATTGCCCGCGCACGGAACAGCAGCTGCCAATGCAAAGGCCCTGTCGTGGGATTAAATGCCGCCGGATAAATAAACGCCTCTGCTCCGGCCTCGTGCATCATGCGGGCTTGTTCCACAAAACGCACATCAAAACAAATGCCCAAACCCCACATCCACTCCAGAGCGGAAAAAACGGTAGGCCCTTCGCCGGGCGAGAGCACATCCGATTCTTTGAATCGTTGCCCGCCTTTGATGTCAATATCAAAAAGATGCCATTTGCGATGGCGCGCCAATTGAACCCCTGTGCCGTCAAACACATAGGCCGTGTTATAAATGCGGCCGGATTCGTCTTGTTCGGAAATAGAACCGCCCACCAATATTATGTTCCATTTTTGTGCCCAGCCGCTCATGGCCTGCCAGGTGGGCCCGCCTGACGGTTCGCTATAATCGCGAAAAACCGCTGTATCATAGGGTGTATTCCACATTTCAGGCAATATCACCAGTTGGGCGCCTTCCGACGCCGCACGGCTGATCATTTTCTCAGCCGTGGCGATGTTGTTTTCTTTGCTCGCAGTGACAGGCATCTGAACCATACCTACACGGATGTTTTCCATCATCTGTCGACTCCTTCCCGGGCCAAACGCAATTATGCAAAAAGCGCCACCCCATGGCAGCGCTTGTCTTTATTGTGCAGGACGTTTGCGTTCGTGAATTTCTTCCAACAAATATTTCTTAGTGAAGCCGCCGCGGCGCTCGCGCTTTTCAAGGCGCAACCGATCCAATTCGTCAAAACTGGAACCTCGGGCTTCGGCAATGGCGTGAATGACTTCCAGCACATCGGCCAATTTGGCCATATCTTTGCTGATTTGATATTCCACCAGCTCTTCATCTAATTTTTCGTCCAATGCATCAATAAAGCGCTCATGATCATCAATCACACAATGCACGCAAGCATCGCCCCCGGCAACGATGGCATCGGGGACACAGTCACGCACCAGTTTGTTATAAATTCGCTTGTCCATCATTCAACCTCTTTTCCCTGAGTGAATTACCTGATTATAGTATAGCAAGTTTTTTCTTTCTTGTCAGGACTTTTATCTGCCGGCGTTCATTCTTGACAGTGCCAAAAGCGAATGCTAGCATAAATATGACAGCGTTCTACCCAAATGACATTGAACGAAAGGAGCTTCCCGTGCGCATCGGTTTTATTGGTGATTTACATATGGACTACAACACACACCATGATTTTTTAAATGCCTTTCAGGCTGTTTGTCATGATTTGCACTTAGACAAAATTGTCTTTTGCGGCGACACCACCACCGGTGCTTTAAAGGCTCTGCGCTTTTACGATGAGCTGCAAAGCCGGGTAGACGCCACAGTGCTGCAGATCCCCGGCAATCATGAGCTTTACTCTGTAGAAGACATGTGTGCTTCCGAATGCTTAGATGCCGATGAATATATGGATATTCTTTTGAACCATCCTCGCAATTCGCTTTTTCGAAACCCCATTGTTTCCGGTGATTGGTGCATTATAGGCGGCCCCAGTTGGTATGATTACTCATTGCACAAAAATTACCTGCGCATGGATGAAGCCGCTAAAAAACGTTTTTTACACCGCAACCCCGAATACAAATACATTCAGGATTCCGGTCAAAATCCTTACATTAATGAAAAAATTACCGCCAAAAGTCTGATTCTCATGGAACGGCAGCTGCGCACCATTCGTGAGCGGCCCGATGGCGGACGCTACAAAATTTGCTCATGCATCCACATGCTGCCTTTAGCGGAAATGTATAAATCCTCACACATTTGGGGTACGACGGTGGCCTTCATGGGCAGCAAATATTTTGCTGAACTTTATGAAGAATATGGGGTGGACCTTTGCATCTGTGCCCACTCCCATATCCGCAAAACACTTGTCAAAAACGGCACCACCTACACCAATGTATCGTTGGGTCATAATTTTAAGTGGATTCACAAGACCAGCCTTTACAACGAAGTTTTAGAAACCATTTATGTATTGAATGTATAAAAAAAGAGACCTTGCGGTCTCTTTTGATATGCACTTTTCCTCAAATACTCTCCCCCAACAGAAGCGCAAAAACAGCGACTATCCAACAAGGCTTTATTCACATCAGCTTTTAACAATGCTTTCCAACTCTTTATCCAAATTATATTCAAAAAGATATCGAACCATCATAGAGCGACTGAGCACGCCCACCACATGATGATCGGCATCGATCACCGGCACTTTTTTAATGCGCTTCTTACTTAGGAAACGGCAGGCATCGTCAAATTTATCGTCGGCATACACCGTCACCACCTTGCGCGTGGCAAGATTCATAATGGGTTCCTCTTCCAGTTCTTCTTTCAGCTGACCGATGGCCGCCAGATCTTCTTCAGAGAGTTCGCCGAAGTTTGCCGCAAATAATGGATCATGACGCTTGCCCAACTGAAACACATAAGTCATTAAATCGCCATCGCTGACAAATCCTTTCAGATCGCCTTGATCATCTATAATCGGCACGGCCGATATGCCTTTTTCTGTGAGATAACGCATGGCATAGGCCACACTGTCGTTGGGACGTACATAATAAATATCCGTGGCCATCACATCGGACACTCTAAATTCCATTGGGCTCTCCCACCTTTCCACCAATAAGGGAAACCTTTCGTAATTCTTTATTATTTTATTATTATACCTAATTTTGGTTTATATTTCCAGAAATTTTTTGGAGGATACATCATGCCCATTTATCAAAACATGACCACTCGTTCTTATCTCTACGAAGTGAAAGCCCATCAACAAAATCTTTTTCAAACCATGCACGGTGGTGAAATCGTCAAAATTATAGACGATGTGGGAGGCACGTGCTGTCACCGTTGGTGCCAAGACCGTGTATCCACCGCCACTTTTCACAACGTGCGCATGCTCAAGCCGCTATTTGCCGGCGACCTTCTGCGGGTATCGGCCACCATTATCTACTCGGGGCATACCTCGCTTACCGCAGTGATTTATGTAGAAAGGGAAAATCCCGATGGTCATCTGGAGCTGACCGCCCAGGCTTACGCCACGTTTGTACGCATGGCTTCAGACTATGATGCCGCCAACGTGCCGCCTTTGCCCATCACGGATGAAGAGGGCGTTCAAATGGCCCAACTGGCCCAACGCATCCGCAACTTTTCTCAAAGTTTGTCCTAAGAAAAAACTGTCGCGAAAAGAAAACGGCACATCCCTTTGCAATTTTTTATGATAAACCCTCTAAACCTCGCATAAGTCTGCAAACCGTACGTGCAAACATATGGCTAAAGGGCATCAACCGTCATGCTTAAAACCCGCAAGACACATTTTAAAGCATCGTGCCGCAAAAATATAGTCAGAAAGGATGCCGGCGCATATACATTCCGGCGGCTGTGCGGTAAACCGATGCCATTTTTATCAAAAACATCCTAAGTGGTGCAAAAACGGAACCGTTTCTCTTTCTTTTACAACAACATGCATCTTTGTTCATGCCATTAAAGATTGGCAGTATATAAAAAGAACGACGCGCCCATATTCTGTTGAGCCGTCGCCTTTTTTATGTGCGGGTGAAAAAGCGGAAAAAGCAACCGGGCAAAAATAAAGTAAGCAGGGGGTATGGCTGTGCAGCCATACCCCCTGCTTTATATGCCGGTTTATCTGTAATCGATGATCATCAGCTCTTACTTACGCACCACCAACATATCGGTGGCGGTATCGCGCGGTTCCGGCATAGATTCCGGTATCCCGAAAGGCATTTGACCCACCAGGGTATATCCTTCAGGAATATCATACATACGCGCCACATCTTCATCAATTAACGGATTGTAGTGTTGTATGCTGGCGCCTATGCCTTCAGCTGCCAGCGCAGTCCACACTGCATAAAGCACAATGCCGTCGACCTGATGGGCCCAACGTCCAAAATTTTCTGCATAAGCCGGATAATTTTTCTGCATATCAGCCACAGCGCTTTCCTTACGGAAATACAGCACTGTACCGTAACCCGACGCAAAACCTTTGATCTTTTCTTCCGTCTCTTTAAATTTTTCCGGATCGTTTACAATAGGGCGGAGCGTATCCAACACCAGCTGCCAGAGCTTGTCATGTTCTGCGCCTAAAAGAAGCACCAGACGTGCGCTCTGCATATTAAATGGTGACGGCGCTCTTTCCGTTACCTCGCGAATAAGGGTTTCCAGTTCCGCATCGGAAATAGGAATATCGCAGGTAATGTTGTAGTTGGATCTACGGCTGCGTACCGCTTCTAAGTATAAATTTGCCATAATGCTTTCTCCTTTTTTCATTGTTTAAATATGTTTACTGGCAACATTTACTACATACCGCCCAACTTCCAAGATTAAACTTGACAAGAAATATCATCTCCGTTATGATAGCCAATACAGGAAGTTGAGGTGGCGGCGTTGGACGATCAGCATTGGATGGCCCTGGCCATAGATGAAGCTAAAAAAGCGCCCCGCCACGGTGATGTGCCTGTGGGGTGTGTCATCGTCTTAGAGGATAAACTTATCGCTCGCGCCCACAACGAGCGTGAACTGCTGCACGACCCCACTGCTCATGCGGAAATACTGGCATTGCGCCGAGCGGGAGAAGCTCTGCAAAGGTCTCGCCTGGACGGTGCCTTGCTCTATGTAACCCATGAACCGTGCCCCATGTGTGCAGGGGCATTGATAATGGCTCGCATTCATCGTGTGGTCTATGGCTGCAGTGAACCTCAAAGCGGCACTTGCGGTACGTTGATGAACTTGGTGCAATTTCCCGGCTTTACCCACAATGTGCGCATTACAGGCCCCATATGTCAGGAAACCTGCGTTGCGCTCACACGCTCTTTTTTCATGGAAAAAAGAGAATGAATTTGGAGAGTTGTCCGAGAGGTCGAAGGTGCGACACTCGAAATGTCGTGTGCCCGAGAGGGTACCCAGGGTTCGAATCCCTGACTCTCCGTTTGTATCATCCGCATATGTCCATCATCGTTCACAAACCGCTCTATTGAGCGGTTTTTCTTTTTTCTTATTCCGCAGAAATACGTGTTTTTATGATAAGTCTAAGTCAAAAATCTAAGCCAAAAAACACCGGCCACCTGTAAAAGATGGCCGGCTTTTTCTTTTCACTATTCCTGCTCTGCCCGACGCTCCGCAATGAGCGCTTCTAACTCCGCCAAATCCTCTGGCGTAGCTAGCTCAGCAATAAATACCCGAGCACGGCTTTTGTAGTTGGTATATCGGGTGCGTTCTTTGTTCTTTTCTCGATAGCGCTTATCTGCTTCACGATTATATACAGCCTTGCGCTTCTTTTCATTTTCCATGGGCTATACGCTTTCCTTTTCTCTTGCCATATGATATACTGATAAAAAGCCAAGGGCGGTGGCAAGCCCACCCTCGCTTTTTCTGACCGCCCTGCTACTTAAGCAGGGCTTTTATTTTTTCAATGGCCTCTTCCTTACTTTGGCTGTCTTCAAGAATTTGAATCACCATCTTTAAGAAAGTGTTAAACTGTTCGTTTGTCATCCCTTCCATAGTTCTCTCCTTTCTGTGCTTGCCCACGGATTGTAGCTCCCTGCTAAACCTATAATATGGCATAGCCGGCCAGCTATGTCAAGTCTTTTTTAAACTTTTTTCAAAAAAATAAAAAAAGACTGCCAGCCTCAGCCAGCAGTCGTCCGTCCCCGCTCATGCGGGGTCTTTTTTATGAGGACATTATTCTTAAAATATCATAATTATAATATTTCACATTGCGTTTTTGCTGTTTATCTTTTTCAATCAACCGTTTGTTTGATAAACTGTTCAGCGCTTTTCTAACTGTTTTAATGTTATAATTTGAAAGTGATTCAATATCTTTCGCTGTAACAATAGGTTCTTTTATTGTAATCGCCCAGATATATTTTTCAGCTTCACTAGAACATTGTTGTAGCCCTTTTTTAAATAAAATTTCCGCTTCCTCTATTTTTTCAATATTAGTTTCAGCAAATCTTTCAGATGCCTTCAAGAAAAACATGATCCACTCAAACCAATTAGGTTCCTTACCTCTGGTTAGGTTTAACGTATTATAATATCTTATTTTTTCTGCTTCTAATTCTTCACTAACAAAAAATATCGGTGTAGATACAATTTTTTCTTGAAACGCAACAAGAACGATAAGAATTCGCCCCAGTCTTCCATTACCATCTAAAAAAGGATGAATGGATTCAAATTGCGCATGCGCAACAGCCAACCGTAAAAGAGGCAGTGCATCATGTTTTACCGCAGTTATATCATCCTGTATATGACCAAAACTAGAATGATATTGACTATTTATATAAAACTCTAAGTTCTCCATATACCTATTTATATCATTAGCTGACACTGGTATATAGCTGGCATTATCAATATTCTTATCAGGGCCAATAAAATTTTGAATTTTCCTGAACTCTCCCCCGTTTGAGGTAACCCCTCTACCTCCGGACATTAGAATCTTATGTAATTCTTTTAATAATCTAGTTGATATACTATGACCTTGTTTGATTTGATCCACGCCATAATCAAGTGCTTTTTTATAATTATAAACCTCCTGTTGTTGTTGCGTTTTATTCTTGATATCCTTTACTTCCATAATTTCTTGAAAAGTAACCTGTGTTCCTTCTATTCTAGTTGATTGAACCGACTCTTGAAAAGAAAATATATTAAGCAGCTGATCGTTGAGCAAAGAAGTATTTATTTTTTCGTCCAAGCGTCCAAGAAGTTTACTGATTGATGCTGCTTTTTCTAAAACAATCATTTTTTCTTCAATTGTCATTACCGGTGGGAGAAAAGAAGCGCCTTGTAGCATGTCATCATCCTCCTTCATTCATTCGTATAGTCTTTTTTATAACCAAAATAATAACATGCTATAGAGCCAAAATCAATAATTTCATTCCTCTATAGACTTTTCGGCAACAAAAAAACTGCCAGCCTATGCCAGCAGTCACACGCCCCCGCATGAGCAGGGTCTTTTTTCGTTATTTCCTATATTGAATTGTCACTTTACTATCTTCCCAGCCGACAACATAGCCCATCTGCTCCAGAAGCTCTCGCACAGACACAAAGACAGTGCCTTCGATATGGCGCGCTCTTACTGTACGATCGTAGCCATGAAGCGATATCGTGACCATCTCTTCTTTAGGAGCAGGTGCGACATCTGCTGGTGCCTCATTCGAGGCAGGCGATCCCTTTTGAAGCTCCGCTATCTTCAGATCTACCTTTTGCTTAAAATCCTCGCAGTGGGTCTTCGTGCGATGTGGGCACGCCGTGGCGCTGTACCAGTTGTGCTGATGTAAGTGCGTGCTAATCCAGCCGTACTGGATGCATACATAAGCAACATACTCAATTGTATTTTGAACCGCCCGATCATAACGATCGGTCTGATAGTCCATAGACCGTGCCATCTCCAAACCTATGAGGTTACGGTTGGCATAGCCTGTGTCTCCATCCCCTGCGTGAAAAGCGTTTCAGTTGAAGGGGAGGCACTCCACCACGCTTTCTTTATCCACACATACATGGTAAGACGTGTAGGGTCGAGCGGGATTCGTTATCATGGCCACACCTCGGCTTCAGCAGAAGCGGTTGTCGCTGTGTTATGCACCACAATGCCTTTAGGCGTCATCATGTAGGGACTCTTTGTCGCATACTTACTTTCGGGGATCCAGTCACTTTTTAAGGTATAGGCCATCAGCCCTCACCTCTTCCGTCGAGATGGGCATCGGGGACCACCGCCGGCCCCACGCTTTTTGGTAGACGGGCTACTTCCGCTTCGATCATATCATCCACCCGTGACCAGTCCATGGATAGCCCACGCTTTTTGAGTACGGCAAGAGCATAAGCCTTCCGATCCGCAGTCATTCCCACTTTATATGCTTGCTCCGCACTGGCCACCGCAATCCGCACCCAGCGGGCGGATCTCCTCAGCGTTTCCGTGTTTTTTACCGATATAGCTCAAGTAAGCCCCTGCCCGTGCGATGATGAGTGTGCTCAGTGCTTCGATAATTTGTGTGATATCCATCATATTCATTCTCCTTTCTCTTTCCGCGGTAGTTCTTTGAATGATGATATATATCGGCGCCGACGCCATTTCCGCCCAAGCCTTCATAAGCTGCATATAAAGCATCCAGTTTTTTCGTTTCGACTAAAGTACGATGACCTCGCTCAATGGCTCGCTGGCAGTTTCTGTAGAGTCGATAGCGAGCGATTTCAAGCAACAACTCATTTTGACGCCGATTAACAGTTAAAACTTTTTCACCATACTTCCAACGCCTAAAAATCCCACTAGCCAAGTAATGATTGTGATAGCCACCCAGTCTGTCAGTATGCTCAAAAGATGTGATTGCAAAGGCATCACCTTCCTTTTACTTTATTCAAAAAGATAAGCCCCCCCATCCGCAGGGGCTTTATTTTATGCCGCGCCTTCTTCTTTCGGCATGATGGGCTTGCCATCTGTGCCGACGCCACAGGCATCCAGCCAGTACTTGACGGCAGGAATCCATGGTTCAGTGATGTCCTCCCAGGTCAAAGACCCCTGCATGATGACAACGGCAAAGTAAAAAGCCAGGCTCATCCACAAGCGGTGGATTCGGCGGCATAGGCATATCAGGCACCGCACCTGCACCACCTCCCATCAAGGCTTTGAGCGTCTCAGCATCCAGACTGGTCACGTCGCCGATAGGCGGCAGGTCACTACCGCCCTCAGGCACCGGTGGTAGGTCAGGCGGCGTGTCGGGCAGCTCTTTCAGTGCAACCACCGTCGTCATAGCGACTTGCGAAAGCAGCAAAGTCTGAGATGATAGTTGCTTTTTTAGAGCCATCACTTCATCCATCAGCGCCTTAGTATCATCGCTGCCCGACAGTTCGGTCACGATAGGAGCATTGCTATAGTACTTGAAAGCCTTTGCCGCATGGTCATAGTAGTCGCCAGGAGGCGCATCACCTTCAAAAGGCACAAGGGTCCAGCCCATGCGCTCGACCACCGCCTGTGCCCGCGCCAGCACGTCACCCTGTGCCGGAGAGATAGGGAATCACCTCCGATTCAATTGAGCAACGAGCATCCGAAGTCACCCCCTTTCTGAGAGTATGAAAAAACCACCCGTTGTGGGTGGTTGGCGGTATTGAGTTTAAAGGAAGTTCGCAAAGTCTTGTTTGAATTCATCAAGCCACAGAAAAGCTTGCCTGGCTTCTTCTGTAGCCTTACCCCATTGGAAGTAGTAGCCATTTCCCAATGGCCTCTCGTCTGCTGGACATTTATACCCATAAGGGCGATCAACTCTATAAGGTATTATTAGATCTGTCATAGCTTCATGCTTTTCTCTTAATTCGCCATAGAGAATCATAGCATAAATACCTCCTTCATAGCCTCATCTAAGGGTTTATATCCACAGGAACCTTTCACTAAATACTTTGTCATCCATTCCGCATACGGTTCATTGCTATCAACATTCCTGGCAGCGTACGTGCTAAGGTATTCTTTCAATTCGCTTTTTTCTAGACCTTTTAAAATTGCTTTTGTTTCCCT
>JAEZVS010000068.1 GCA_023443145.1 Bacillota bacterium
CGGCTTTTGGGCATTAGGAGTGATTACGCTTTCAGAGACGCTTTAAAGTGATCAATCGCCTCGAAATACTCTTCGTTGGTCGCCGGACGAGAAAGTTCTCCGGTTGCCACCATCTGAGTCAGCACACCTTCCGGCCATACACCCGGAGGCATTTTGCGCACTCGATCAAGCACCGCTTCATCCACTTCACCGGGAAGCATGACAAAGCCCAAGGAGTCATGGGCACTAAGCAGTTCTTCCAAATGCTCGGCCACAATATCACCGTGGTTGCTGTCAGGCATGGCGCCCATGGTCACAAAAAGACCGAGCTTGGTGGCAGGAATGGCTTCAATGAACGAGCGGGCACGTTTATTGGGGTATCCCAGATCCACCCAAGCCCCCACCAAAGCAACGTCGTAATTTTTCACATCTTCAGGTTGGGCCTCTTCCATAGCCACCACTGTCCAATTGCAAACATCATCCAGACCATTGGCCAGCACCTGAGCCAGTTTTTTGGTATTGCCGCTGCGCGACGAATAGACAATAAGACCTTTCATGTTACCTCTCCTTTTTATGAGCGTTTCCCATTTAACACGGGAGCGTAGCAGCGTGTACTAAAATGAAAAAGACACGCCAGGATGACGTGTCTTTCACTTCGTTGGGTTTACTTCGCACCTGGCTGGGCACCGGCATATTCTTTTTTGTACGTTCTCATGGCTTCGGTGAGAGCCGGCACCACTTCGAACAGGTCGCCCACAATGCCGTAGGTGGCAATATCAAAGATAGGCGCTTTGGGATCGTTGTTAATGGCAATAATGATGCCCGAACCATCCATACCCACTTGGTGTTGAATGGCCCCTGAAACGCCTACAGCCACATAGATATCGGGGCTGACGGTTTTCCCGGTTTGACCCACTTGGTCTTCCACGGTGATCCAGCCGGCGTCTACGGTTTTACGGGAACCGGCCACCACGCCGCCCATGGCTTCTGCCAAGTCTTCCAAAAGTTTGAAGTTTTCGCCTTTGGCCATACCGCGGCCGCCGCAAACCACAATGTTGGCTTCTTCAATTTTCACTTTATCAGAAGGTTGGTTCTTAAAGATTTCCAACGTCTTCATGCGAATTTTTTCATCCGGCACATGGATGTCTTCACGGATGATTTCCACAGTACGGCCCGGTTGGTGTTCACCTTTTTTGAACACAGCCGGACGCACGGTGCCCATCTGCGGACGGGTGTCGGGGCAGTTGATGTGACCCATAAGGTTCCCGCCCAAAGCCGGACGAATCCAGGTGACGAGACCTTTGTCGTCCATTTCCAATTGGGTGCAGTCGGCGGTAAGACCGGTGTCCTTCGCGCAAGCCACTTTGGGGCCCAGATCGCGTCCGTTGATGGTGGCGCCGATCATAATAACCGACGGTTTGTATTTGTCGATCAGATCGCAAAGCACGGTGCTATATGCATCGGTATTGTAATGCTCATAGCGTTCATCTTCCACCACCAACACTTTGTCGGCGCCATATTCCATAGAGGCGGTGATGACCTCGTCCATTTTAGAACCGATGGCCACAGCCCACACTTCATAGCCGCAGGCTTCGCTCATTTTTTTACTTTCATTGATGAGTTCCAGGCCCACGTTCAACGGCTTGCCGTTGTCGTGTTCCATAAATACCCATACATGTTTGAATTCTTGTAAATCCACGTGTCACGCCCCCTTAAATGAATTTCTGCTCAATCAGACGCTGCATCAAATTCGACACCGAATCGGCAGCGGTTTTGCCGGTGATGTCGTCGCCGCGACCGCGCAGTTTGGGCGGGGCAGCACTTTTTACCTTTGTAGGCGAACCTTTCAGACCGATTTTGCTGCGGTCGAGGCGATCGCCCAAAGCATCTGCCGAGAGAATATCGATGGAAGCGCGTTTGGATTCAATTTTGCCGCGCACCGTAGAATTTCTGGGGGTATTGACCGCTTTGGTCACGGTAATGAGGCATGGGGTGGGGCATTCCACCACTTCATAACCATCTTCCTGCTGACGCTTGCACACCAGCGCCCCTTCTTTGGATTCTACGCCTGTGACGTAGGTCACCTGAGGCAGATCCAAATGTTCGGCAATTTCCGGCCCCACTTGGCCGGTGTCGCCGTCTACAGCCTGCATGCCGCAAATAAAGACGTCAAAATGACCGATATGTGATGCGGCAACTGCCAGCGCATAGCTGGTGGCATAGGTGTCGGCGCCGGCGAAGGCGCGGTCGGTTAAGAGATAGGCACGATCGCAACCCATGGCCAAGCACTGACGCAGGGCATCGGTGGCCGCAGGCGGACCCATGGTGAGAAGGGTCACACGAGAGCCGGGATTGGCTTCTTTTAACTGGATGGCTGTTTCCACCGCATTCAGGTCAAAGGGGTTAACGATGGATGGGACCCCTTTACGAATGAGGGTGTTGGTTACCGGATCAATTTTGATCTCAGATGTGTCAGGGACTTGTTTAATGCATGCTAAAATTTCCACTTGCACCGCTCCTTATATTTCAGTCACAAAGCAACGATTAACCTTCTTTGGCCAAAAAGCCTTTCCCATGATTGGGATAATTCCAATCATATCCCGGGCGACGCTGATTGAGGCGTTCGCAAATCAGGCGGCAGTTGCCGCATTCCAGGCAACCAACGTGGTCAAAGGTCATCACGTCGTTGTCGGTGTCCCATTTATAGCGTTCTGCCGGGCAGCTATAGGTGCAAGCCTTGTGGGTGCAAGTCCGGCATGCTTCTTTATCAATGACAATGTGTGCGTGTTCGTCGTCGCTGTCAAAACGAGTGGTCGCGAGACGATCGTCCATATTCAGTCTGTCCATCATAATGAGCGTACCCCTTTCAATGCGTCTTTCGCCATTCCGATCAGGCTTTCACCTTTCATATCTTCCATAAGAAGTTTCATAACGCCTTTGGCAGGTTTGCCATCCACGTTATAGAGGGAATGCATGACTTTAATGGCCAGTTGCGGATAGACGGTGAAGAGGTTTTGCGAATGGGCCATATAATCGTGGCCTTTGCGCAAAGTTTTGAAGTCGTTGATGACGGTGGGTTCCAGACGTTTGACATAGCTCTGGAGGAAATCTTTAGTAAAGATGCCTTTTTCAAGAGCTGCCAAAGCTGTGTCGGCAGCGGCAATACCGCTCATGATGGCATAGTCCATGCCGCGCACTGTAAAGCCGCGGTTCATGCAGAGACCGGCCGCATCCCCGGTAACAATGATGCCGTCGCCCACAAATTCGGAGAACGCATCATAGCCGCCTTCCGGAATGAGGTGAGCGGTGTATTCCACCACTTCGCCGCCTTTTAAGTAACGACCGATGGTGGGATGTTCTTTCAAATCTTCAATGGCATCGGGCAGATGGAAATTGTGCTCTTTCCAAGATTTGGAATCCTGCACCAAGCCGATGGAAATGGAATCGGTATTTGTGTACATAAAGAGACCACCGAAGATGCCTTTGTTGGCGGAGCCCATGCCCAACATGGCCACACCTTTGCCTTTTTCGGTGTTGAAGCGTTCATTGATTTGTTTTTCCGAAAGACGGATAACATATTTGGCTGCCACTGCAATGTTTTCCATGCGAATGGGCGCAATGATACCGGCACGTTCGGCCACCAAGGCATTGACGCCTTCAGCGTCGATGACCATATCGGCTTCCAGTTCTTCTTCGCCTACCTTCACACCAACCACACGGCCGTCTCTGCGAATGAGATCGGTAACAGTGGACCCGCCGATGACCATGGCGCCTTCTTCTTCGCATTTTTCGGCAAGCCAAGCATCAAAGCGGTTACGCAATACGCTGAAAGATCTGCCTTCCTGAGCATTGACAGATGTGTCGATGACCATCGATTCTTCGTTGGTCATAAGCATGAGCATTTCGTTGGTGATTTCTCTTTCCAAAGGCGCGTTGCCTTTCCATTCATCACCCATGAGCGCATCAAGGGCATAGGTATAAATCCGGCCCCCGGATACGTTTTTAGAGCCGCAGTTGGGCCCTTTTTCAATGACCAATACTTCTTTGCCGGCCTTTGCCAAGCGATACGCTGCCGAAAGACCAGCTAGGCCACCGCCAATGACAATGACCTCAAATTTTTCTTCTGACATGTTGTATCCACCTCATTCTACTCTTTGTGCGAACATTCACAAGCAACCGCTGGTTGCCAATACCCCCTCAACCCGAGCCGTAAAATAGCATCGCGTTGGACGAAACCTCCTTACGCTCTGACTGTTCGGGTGAAATATCTCTGCGTCCATTGTAACCCGTATTGTCAGAAAAATGTTGTTATTTTTGCAGTTTGCTGATAGATATTTCTAATCACCATTATAATGGTTCCGCAGTAAGAATGGGGCTTTTTCATGAATTGATTGCATTATTTTTTTTTATAGATATCTCGTCTTCCTTTCACTTTGTGCTTTTTTGCGCTTAATTGCTTAATAAAAAAGACGCGGCGCTTTGCCGCAGCAATGCTCCGCGCCTTTTCTCGAGAAAACTCGATGGCATCTTCGGTCTGCTCATTTTGGTCTCAAACAGTTGCGTTATCCTCTCTGCTCTTGAGCAGGTGCATAAGCCGCTGGCGGCCTTCGATGTAGGTGGTGCCGGCCAAAAACTCGTCGCCGCGCGGTCGTTTTTCGGTAATGGTCAGTTCCTCCACCAAAGTGGCGGGCCGCCCTTGAAGCAGCAAAATGCGATTTGAGAGCACCAGTGCCTCATCCACATCGTGGGTAATGAGAATCACAGACAAACCGAGTTCTTTCTGGATCTGTAAAAACCATTCATGTAAAGCCGTCTTTGTCATCGCATCTAAAGCGGAAAAAGGTTCATCCAGCAAATAGACATCGGCACCGAAAAGCACCGTGCGAAGAAGCGCTGCCCGCTGCCGCATACCGCCGGATAATTCACGAGGCCATGCCGATTCATACCCTGCAAGGCCGAAAATGGGTAAATATTGTCGTGCTTTCTCCCGCGCCTGGGCTTTGGGTATTTTCTTCACAAAAAGGGGCAAACAAACATTATCTATAATGGAAAGATGGGGCAACAGCAAATCTTTTTGCAGCATATACGCCACATGACCGCTCCGGCCGGTGATGTCTTGTCCATGCATCCGCACCTGACCGGCATCAGGGTTCAACAAGCCGGCTACAATATTAAAAATGGTGCTTTTGCCCACCCCCGACGGCCCCAGTAAAGAAAGCAGTTCGCCTTTCTGCAGCTGAAAGGTCACATTTTCAAACAATGTCTGTCCGCCGTAATTTTTCATCAATCCTTGGACTTCAATAACCGGAGACGCGCCGCACTCTGCTTGCCGCATGTCGGCCGCCTCGCTATTTTTCCGGGAGGTAGTCATTGGAAAATCCTGTGTTTTCTGCCAGCGGCTTTTCGACGAGTTTTTCGTCGTTCAACCATTTATAAAAAGCGTTCCAGCGGGCGGGGTCAATATAGCCCCAGCGCGGGGCATCGGCCACATATTCGTTGGCAAGCCATTTTTGACTGGCCATCACCAAATCTTTATCCAGTCCGTCGGCATGCGCAAGTAAAATTTCGGCCGCTTCTTCCGGATGGTCGATGGCATATTGATAGCCTTTTGCCGTTGCTGCCAAAAAAGCTTTGGCTTTATCGGGATGTTTTTTGAGAAATTCGTTGTTGGCAATGAGCACCGGGGTGTAATAATCAAAGACGGGATTTAATTTACGAAAAGACATGTAGTTGGTTTTTTCGCCTTTTATTTCGGCCGCAATGCCGTCCCAGGCGTAATAAATCCAAACCGCATCCATATCGGTTTTAAGGGCCGCAAAAACATCGGTGGCGTTATTGGGAATGGTCTTTAAGGTGTTCGGATCGCCGCCATCTTTTTTGATGACGTCTTTCACCATCGCCAATTCAATGGGATTGTTCCAGGTGCCGTAGGTTTTCCCTTCCAGTTCTTTCGGCCGGGTGATGCCCGACGATTGCAGGGTCATGAGGCCGCTGGTGTTGTGCTGAATAAGGGCTGCCACCGCCGTCACCGGAACGGGATGTTCACTGACAAATCCCGCCGCCAAAAGGTCCTGAAAATCAACACCGAACTGGGCCTTACCCGAGCCGACCAGCGGCGTGGCCCCGCCATCCGGCGGCGGTTGGATGTCCACATCC
>JAEZVS010000109.1 GCA_023443145.1 Bacillota bacterium
GGCCAATATGGTCCACGGATCTGCCGAGGCCAGCGACACCTTCACAAAATAGAAGGAAAAACCAATGATCGACACTTGCGCCAATATGGCTGCATAGGCCTGAACAGTTCGGCTCATACCCACCCTCCTCTAAAAAACCTGGTCAAATGCATCTTTCGGTTTTCTTATGATGTATTATCGCACATTTTGGTTCCTACGGCGAGAAAATTCACGATTATTTATGCTTCAAACCTTAGGTCCCACGATTATTCAGCAAGAAAATCCCACTTCTGTAACAAAGCACCGTTATTCTCATCATGCCACATATTCCAATGGTGCGGTTTTGTGCTCTTTAAATTGTTACACAAACTTAAAGTCCGCCTTATTACTTCCGACAACACTGCGATTTATACTGACCCTATCAAAGGGGTTTCCCCGGAAAAGCGAGGTGATCGGCATGGACGGCGATCCTTTACAGCCTGTGACGTCAAATATTTGTTTCACGATCCGGCGCAAAGAGCGGGCGCCGCTCCATGGCCGCTCCCGGCTTTTTGCGCCCTCCCTTACCAAGGAGGTCAGTTATGAAAAAAAGACAAACCGCTCCTTTCGCCTCGTCACGTCAGACCGGCAGCTACCCGTCCGGCCGCAGCCAAAAAGAGTGGCTTATTTGGGCCGCGACCCACAACATCGAAGCCGTGCTGCACGAAGCAAACGGCCTGCGCGAAGGCCTCAGTGAGGCTGCCGTGGCAGAACAACGCGCCCTTTTTGGCGCCAATCGTTTGCCGAAAACACCACGCTTGCCTTGGTGGAGCCGGCTGGCTCACGCCTTTTTAAATCCGTTTATCGCCATCTTGCTGGCATTGGCGTTGATTTCAACCGCCACCGATATTCTTTTACCCTACAGCGGTCTTTGGGGCTACGATACAGACGATTTCAATCCCATGACCGTCATCATTATTCTCACCATGGTGCTGATTTCCGTTGTGTTGCGCTTTGTGCAGGAAAATCATAGCAATGATGCCGCTGCCAAACTCTTAGGCCTGATCAGCAGCACCGCCACCGTCATTCGCAACGGTCAGCCACCGCGGGAAATCCCTTTAGAAGAAGTGGTGGTCGGTGATGAGATCCAGTTGTCGGTGGGTAAAATTATTCCCGGTGATCTGCGGCTCATTGCCGCCAAAGATCTCTACCTCACCCAAAGCAGCCTCACCGGAGAAAGCGGCGCCGTAAAGAAAACCGCAGACGACCAGCTCCGCATCAACCGGCCTTTAGACGCATCCAATTTGGCCTTCATGGGCAGCTATGTTGTCTCCGGACGCGGGCAGGCCGTGGTGCTTTCTGTCGGCGAATCAACCCTCATCGGCGATATGGCCAACCGCCTGACCCGGCAAAAAGAAGAAAGCGGTTTCAGCCAAGGCCTCAGCGCCATCTCCTGGTTATTGATCCGCTTTATGTTGGTGATGCTGCCCTTGGTCTTCATCCTCAACGGCTGCACCAAAGGAAATTGGCTGCAGGCTTTTTTCTTCGCCATTGCCATCGCCGTGGGCCTCACCCCCGAAATGCTCCCCATGATTATGACCACCGCCTTGGCCAAAGGCGCTGTTTTTATGAGTCAAAAACAGTGCATTGTCAAAAATCTGGATGCCATTCAACATTTCGGCGCCATGGATCTGCTTTGCTCCGATAAAACCGGCACCCTCACTGAAGACCGCGTGGTGCTGGAATATCATGTCAATCTGTCCGGCCGGGAAGATGCCCGTATTCTGCGTCACGCCTATTTAAACAGCTATTTTCAAACCGGCTATCAAAATCTGATGGATGTGGCCATCATCGAAAGAACCGAGGCGCAGGAGGCCAAAAATCCCGAATTGGTGGACTTGTCCCGTCATTATCACAAAATAGATGAAATACCCTTCGACTTTACCCGCCGCCGTCTCACCACCGTGGTGGAAGACGTGCACAGCAAACGCCAAATGGTGACCAAAGGCGCTGTTGAAGAAATGCTCAGCGTTTGCGCCTGGGCCGAAGTGGATCACGTCGTGAAACCTTTAGACGATCGCCTTGCCTCGGACATCAAAGCGCAAGCAAAGGCATGGAGCGCCCAAGGTTATCGCGTGTTGGTGCTGGCCCATAAAAGCCATCAGCTTCCCTCTAAAGGCTTCCGCGCCGAAGATGAGTGCGATATGGTGCTCTAAGGCTATCTGGCCTTCTTAGATCCGCCCAAAGCATCCACTGCCGCCGCTATGAAAAATCTTCGGGCCCATGGTGTGGGTATCAAAATTTTCACCGGCGATAATGAAACCGTTACCCAAAGCATTTGCCAAAAAGTTGGCTTGCCGACCGATTCTCTGCTTTTGGGCGAAGACATCGACGCCATGGATGACCATCGTCTTTTAGCACGTGCAGAGCACACCACCATTTTTGCCAAACTCTCTCCCGAGCAAAAAGCACGCTTGGTGAGCCTTTTGCGTCAAAAAGGGCATGTGGTGGGTTTTTTAGGAGACGGCATCAACGACGCTGCCGCCTTAAAAGCTGCCGATATTGGCCTGGCCGTTGACAGCGGCAGCGACATCGCCAAAGAAAGTGCCGATATCATCCTTTTAGAAAAAGACTTGGGTGTATTGGAATCCGGCATATTGGAAGGGCGCAAAACCTACATCAACATGCTGAAATACATCAAATTAACCATTGCATCCAACTTCGGGAATATGTTCTCCGTGCTCTTAGCCGCCGCCTTACTGCCTTTTCTGCCCATGCAGAGCCTGCAGCTTATTTTACTGAACCTCATCTATGATCTGTGCTGCGGCACCATCCCTTGGGACGGCGTGGATGGCTCTGCCATTGTACACCCTCGTTCCTGGAATGCGGACGGCATGGTGCCCTTTATGGCCTTTTTCGGACCGGCCAGCTCCATATTTGATATACTGACCTTTCTCTTCCTCTACTTTGTTCTGTGTCCGCTGAGCATCAGCCACGGTTTGAGCTACCATGCGCTTGTCACCGCCTTTCATGGCGCAGCGCTTGCACAGATGCGTGAACAGTACAGCGCCCTTTTCCAAAGCGGCTGGATGGTGGAATCCATGTGGACCCAATGCCTGTTTATTCACCTCATTCGCAGCGAAAAAATGCCCTTTATCCAAAGCCGCGCCGCCCATCCCTTGATCATCTCAACCTTGATGGGCAGCCTCTTAATCACGTTCTTACCTTATACCCCGCTGGCAGCGGCTCTTCATTTGGCACCACTGCCTGCTCCCTTTTTTCTCTATCTGCTGCCCTGCCTGCTTGCCTATATTGGGCTAACAACCGCACTCAAGAAAATCTATATCCGCCGCTATGGCGCATTGCTTTAAACACAAAAAAAAGCCTCGTAACAGTAAGCTGTCACAAGGCTTCTCTTTTTTTACGTCTGGTCCATCTGCCAGATGCGCCAATAAGAAACCGTGCACTGCCGCTAAAAAACGCCCACCAAACGCACCAGATAATAGCTTTCCCACTTGGCCGTCTCACTCCACCAATCGTTATCGTAAAACACCAGATAATAGACGTTTTTATCTTGAAAAGTGGGGTCATAGAGCAAATAGCGTTTGCCCATTGATGAAGAATTGATAAACTGCGGCAGAGGCTCCAAAGCACCCTTCACATCCACACTGCCCTGAAACCCGCTGTTAAACTTCAAAAACTCGGTCGTAAAGGGCGTGAAGTCGTCGTTTTCCACCACAAATTTTTTAGGCAGTTTGGTAAAAAACGCTTTCATGATCTTTGCTTCACGAGGTGTGGCTCGACCAAAATAATAAATCCTTGATCCCGTATTGACAGGTACCCCACCATAGGGGGAATAAAGTTCACCTAAAATGGGCACCTCATCAATAGGTTCTTCTTCCGTGCTGATAATTTCTTGAATACGATGTGACATATAGGCATTCTCCGTTATATAAAAACCGTATTCATGCAAAATCATCAAGGCCGGCACCAAAATAAGCACCAAAACAAAAAGCAGAATCAGCCATCTCTTTTTAGGCAGGCGCATCGTCCACCCCTCATTTCATCATAAACTACTATGAATATTGAAACAAAATATCGATATTATAACCATTGATGACACCATTCGTGTAGCAATAGTACGCGATGTTATTGAGAAAGTTCAGAAATTTACTTTTCATACTTGAACCATAATTTTTTCTAAAATCAAAATCATAAACATCTGTAATGTACACATTATGATTGGCTTTATTAAAGGCACATGAATGAACACCATGAATCGCAGCAAACAAATCCTTATTCGCTTCAAATTTTACAGAATCTTTATAATCTTCTCGTTGCGCTGGATCGTTCTTAAATGCTGCTAGTACTTCAAGATATTCCGGAGAACCTTTGATTTGGTTAACAATCTTTGTTCCATTTCTAAAATGCTGATCACTCGGATTGTCCTGACAGGAATGCTGCAATAATTTCCCTGCCGTATAATAGCCATTATCAATACCAAAACTTGCTGCTGACATTATAATTTCGCGTTTCGATTCTAGGCTAAATTTTTTAAAGCTCTCTAAATCGCCTTCCCAAAGCGATCCAGTCGCACTTTTATCTTGATGTTTGCTTAAAATTTCAGCCAATAGTCGCCGATCTTCATCTGTCAATTTGGGAGAATTCATATGGTAAACCACATCGCAACAGTACAAAAACAAATCGTCTTCATCTTTGATGCTATCCGGGTCTACGGCTTTTGCCCGCGCTTCCATATAACGCCCTTCTTCAAGGGTAACCGTACCTGTTGCCGCTGCAATCTCAGGACCGCTCATAGAC
>JAEZVS010000015.1 GCA_023443145.1 Bacillota bacterium
CCGGGCACATAATAGGGCGGGTTGGCCACCACCACATCTGCGGTGCGCACCAGCTCTTTTTCGGGCCGACGCACATCGCTTTGCCGAAAAGAAAGCCGTTCACAAGAAATGCCGTTGCGCCGCCGGCTGGCTTCGGCCATGGCCACTAAGGCGGGCTGCAGTTCCAGCCCCATTATGCGGGCAGTGGGGTGACGGGCCGCCAAAAGAAAGGCCACAATCCCCGTACCCGAACACAAATCATAGACCACATCGCAAGGCGATACGGCGGTCAAACGGGCCAGAAGCACCGCATCGGCCCCATAGCGCAGCCCTTGTGCCCGCTGATAGATGCCGAAACCGCCCTCGCCCAAGTCGTGCCATTCCAAGGTTTCTTCCGCAAGGTGCACCGGCGCCGCCAAATGAGCCTGAATGGCGGCTTCCGTCACCTGTTCCCGCTCACCTGCAGGCAGAGGCTCTTTCCGCTCTTCCAAAGGTGCGTTCATGCCTTATCCCCGCCGCTTTTAAAGCGGCGCGACGTGCCTTTTTGGCGCGGGCGCTGGTGTTTGCGGCGCGTTCCTTGTTTCCGCTCCCGATTTTTTTCCAGCGCATGTAAATCGTGGGCATGTTCAATAATAATTTCCGTTTCGCGGGCATGTTTTTTTACAGCCGCCCCGTCCCGGCGCGGCTTTTTGTGGCGGCGCTCTTTTTCACGGGGGAGCGCCCCTTCCCGCCCTTCCTGGGCGGATTTGCGTTCGGCTTTGCGCTCCCCGCCTTCCCCTTTGGCGCTGTGGGGCTTTTCTTCTCCCGAAACCGTTTTCAGAGAAGCCGACGGGCCCTCTCCCTCTTCCGCCGCGGCTTTGCCCGAGTCTTTTTTCTCTAAAGACGCTTCTTCCTGAAGGGCGGCGTCTTTTTTCTTGCGGGGGCTGAAATCGGCGGCGGTGCAATGGGGGCAGGTTTTATGCCATTCCACGTAATTGTCGTTTTCATAAACCAGGCAGCAGAGCAAACGCCCGCAGCAGCCGCTGATCTTCGACGGATTCAGCGACAACCCCTGTTCTTTGGCCATCTTAATGGACACCGGCGCAAAATCCTCCAAAAAGCTGTGACAGCACAAACTGCGGCCGCAAATGCCCAAACCGCCGATCATGGCCGCCTGATCGCGCACACCGATTTGGCGCAGCTCAATGCGGGTGTGGAAGATGGCCGCCAAATCCCGCACCAGGGCGCGAAAATCAATGCGGCCTTCTGCGGTGAAGCAAAAGATCAGCTTGCTTTGGTCAAAGGTCCATACGGCGCTCACCATTTTCATGTCCAAACCGTGGGCTTCCACCCGTTCGGCGCAAATGAGCAGGGCTTCTTTGGCTTTTGCCAAATTTTCCCGATGGCGCAGGGCATCTTCTTCCGTAGCCCGGCGCACAATGGCGTTTTTAGAGCCCAGGCCTTCCAGCTCTGCCGAATCGATCATCTTAAGCACCGTGCCATATTCCTGACCGTGTTCGGTGGGCACAATCACATGATCCCCCACCTGACACGTATGGCCACCGGTGTGATAGTCGTATACTTTTCCTCGTTCGCCGATTTGCACGGCAATGGTCTCGTTCATAGTGACTCCTCTCTCTATATCGGCCCAGGCCGAAACGCCCGCAGGCGGTATAATCAGATTCATGTCTCTGATTATACACGAAATGGAATCGCCCTGTCACCTGCTATCCGTCTCGCGCCAAACCTGTGCGGTTTTTAATAAGGCGCGCACCAAAAGCAGCAGCGGATCCACATGGGTGGGCAAATCCTGCCGCACGGCCGCCGCTTCTGCCAGAGCCCGGCGGGCCGCTGCCGCCGGCAAGTGGGCCGGTTCTCCCTTAATGTGGGCCATCAGTGCCTCACGGGCCCAGTTTTCCATATAAAGAAGATGCCGCTCCGCCAGGGCACGCCCCTGCCCCCGTGCCGCTTCCTGATACCAGAGCAGCACCTCGCCCGGATGCACCGTAGCCAAAGAGGCCAAACGGGCGCGCACCTCCCGCGCCTCGTCCGCTAAAGATTCCGGCGCCAGTAAGCGCTCCGCCTCTGCCAGGGAGCCTCCCGCCAAACGAACGGCCAGCGCAAGATTTTCTTCTGAAAGCTCGGGATGGCGTGCGGCTAAAAGCTCGGTAAGGCGCTGCGCTGAAAGCGGCACAAACGCCACTTCTTGCACCCGAGAACGAATGGTGGCGAGCAGCGCATCGGCGTTGTGGCTGGTGAGAAACACATACACCCCCGCCGGCGGTTCTTCTATGGTTTTTAACAGCGCATTGGCCCCTTCGCCGGTGAGACGGTCTGCCGCTTCAATATATAAAACCGCATGCGCCCCGCCGGATGTGCGGGCCAATCGCTCCTGGGCCGCCCGCACCGCGCCGATGCCGATGGTGCTGCCGGCCTTTGTGTCATCGGGCTGCAGGTGAATAAAATCGCCGTGGTTTTCCAAAGACGCCATTTGACAGGCGCCGCATTTTCCGCAGGGCAAGCCCGCCACCGGCGCTTCACATAATAAAAGGCGCGCCAAAGCTTCTACGGTAAGGCCTTTGCCCACCCCTTCCGGACCGGTGAAAAGCCAGGCATGGGCAAAGCGCCGGTTTTCCAATGCCCGCAGAAGGCGGTCGTGGGCCCGTTTTTGACCATGGATGTGTCCAAATAAAGCGTTCCGTGCCCCGTCACTCATACGCGCCATCCTTTCTCCACCACGCGCACCGGCGTGCCCGGCCCCAGGCCTGCTTCCGCCGCCAAAACCGGGGTCGCGGCCTCAATGCGTTCGCCGGGAAGCACCAGAGGACAGCCCGGCGGATAAGCCATAATATGCTCTGCCGCCACACGCCCCACCGTCTCGGCCAAAGGCAGGGTTTCGCCGGGCGCGAAAAGGGCGGTCACCATAGGCAGGCACACCTCCGGCAGCTGAAAGCGCGGCGGTTTTTCCTTCGGCCAAGGCTTGCCACCGCCCCTCTTACTCTTGCAAACCGCCAGATTCCGCACCGTTTCCGCCAAGTGTGGCGACGGACCGTCGGCGCCGAAGAGGAGCAGCACCCCTCGGCCATCGGCCATTTCCACATCGTGACCGGCCTGCGCCAAAGCCCGGGAGAGCTCCGCTCCCTGAAATCCGGCCACCGCCACATGCAGCCGCAGCGGGTCTTCCCTCTGATGCACCCGCACACCGTCTATTTTATTCAAATCTTCGGCCAAGGCCCGGCCCTTTTCGGCAGCGGCCCCCCACCGGGCGCGCCCTTCTCTGCCCGCCGCCTCCGCCACCGCCAGTTCACTGCCGGCCAAGAGGAGATAACTGGGCGAGGTGGACGCAAAAAGCCGCAACGCCGAACGCACAGGCGCCAAAAGGGCCGGATCTCGGCCATAGAGCACGGCGGCGCCGGTGGGGGCCGGCAACATTTTGTGCAAAGACGCCACCACCACATCGCCTGCGGGCCGCGGCGGCAAGGCCTCGTGCCAGCCGAAATGGGCGCTGTGGGCACCGTCCACCAGCACCCGCAAACCACGGGATTGGGCCAATGCCGCCAAAGCGTCGTTCTCATGGCGGTCCCCATAGTAGGTGGGGTCGGTCACCACCAGCAAACGCGCCTCCGGGTGGGCATCCAGCGCCCGGGCCAAGGTGCGTTCCGCCACGCCGGTAAAGCGGCCTTCCTCATCCTGCTCCGGCAGCAAGGGCACCACCTCTGCCCCGGCCAGCGCCAACGCATGCCACACACTTTGATGGGCGTGGCGGCCCACCAGCACCGTTTTTTCCCGGCCCAGGGCATAGACAGCCGCCAACAGACCCAAGGTGCTGCCCCCCGTGAGATAACAGGCGAAGGCCGCCTCAAAGGCTTCCGCCGCCGCGCGCTGGCTTTCAGCCAAAACGCCCGTTTCCCGGTAGAGCACGTCCAGCTCGCCCACCTCGGTCAGGTCGTAGCGGAAAACATCGCCGCCCCAGGCCTCTTTTAACATCTGCGGCACCACGCGCCCGCTTTTATGCCCCGGCGTGTGCCAACTTTGGCGGCAGGCCGACACATGCCGCCGCATTTCGTTCCATAAATAGGTTTCCATAAAGGCCTCCTTTATGCCATTGTACCATAGACCATGCCCTCTGGAAGCCCTAGATGAAAAAGCGAAAAAATTTTCCGGCCCGGCAGAAAGAATCGCCCGTTCTCCCCCGGTAACAAAATGATGACACTTTTATACTTTTGACACCGACGCCCTTCCTTTATGATAAAATGAGAGCAATCGATTGATTCTGAAAGGACGTGGACTGTTTGCAGAAACCATTGAAAGCCCTTCTCTGTGCCCTTGTCTTCAGCGCCGCTTTATTGGCCCACGGCACAGCGGAAGCCGCCCAGCCCGAATATGCCTACATTCCCTTAAACAATCAAGCTGTGATGCAGGACGGCGGCGTGTGGCTGCCCTTGCGCAGCACCTTTAACGCCATGAACATGGAGGTGCTTTGGAAAGCCGACGGGCAAAACAAAATTAAAATTGCCAACGGCGCGGAAGCCTACGAACTGAATTTAAATGCCGACGGCACCCAAATCACCCTGGCCGACGGCACCACCTTCCAGGCAAAAATCGTCAACGGCACGTCCTATGTGCCCATGAACCTGATGGAACGCATTGTCAATCGCAACATCGGCCTTTCCGGCACCCAAATGCTCATTTTGGTGGATGCCAACCCCAACTGGCAGATGGTTTCCGGCACGTGGAAAAACCAAAAACCCCTCTGGGCCCACATGAACACCTATCAAACCCCGGAAAAAGCCGCATTGCCCGCCACCGAAACCAACAGCGAGCGCACCGCGCCCACCCCTGAAGTGGCCAAACCGGAAACCGCCCAACCGGCATCGGCCGTGCCCGCTGCCATCTCGCACGCCAGTGCACCCACCGGCGATAAACTCATTTGGCCCACCACCGCCACCTATGTGTCTTCCCCTTATGGCGAACGGGTTTACCCCATGGGCGACGGCGTGGAAACCGATTTTCACACCGGTGTGGATATTGCCGGCAAACAGGGCGATCCTATTTTTGCCGCCGCAGCCGGCACCGTTACCCGGGCCGAAGAATTTTACAGCTACGGCAATTGTGTGGACATCACCCATCCGTCCGGTTTGGTGACCCGTTATGCCCATCTTGATCAGATCAAGGTAGCCGTGGGCCAAACCGTTGCCCAAGGCCAGGTGATTGCCACCCAAGGCCAAACCGGCGCCGCCACCGGTCCCCATCTCCACTTTGAAACCCGCGTGGGCGACAAAGCCGTTGATCCGGATCTTTATATTCACTATAAAAAATAAGCCCCACTGACAAAAACAATAGCCAAACGAAAAGAGACGCCCGGCGTCTCTTTTTTATGTTCAACCCCTGTCTATGCCATTTATGGCACATCGTTTCTTTCCATACAACATGCAATGGTTATGTGCCCAATGGGCACATAACCATTGATATTTTATGGTTTTTTAGCTACTCTTTACACAAAGGAGGTCGATACCATGGCGAAAGTCAGCACGAACATCAACCTGGATCCGGTCTTAAAGAAAGAGGCCCAGGCCTTACTGAAAGACTTAGGGCTGGATCTGACGACGGCGGTCACGATCTTTTTGCGGCAGACCGTTCGTGAACAGCGGATTCCTTTTGAGATCAAACGGGAACTGCCGAACACGGAAACCATTGCCGCGCTCAATGAATATCAAGCGATGAAGAAAGACCCACAAAGCCACCAGCGTTACGATTCCTTTTCAGATCTGTTGACGGAGGTTTTGGATGCTTAAGATTGTTGCATCCAATCGCTTTAAGAAAGACTTAAAACTCGCCCATAAACGAGGATGAGACTGAACGTTGCTTCATCAGGTCGTGGACATGCTCGCAAAGCAAGCACCCTTGCCGCCTTCTTTGCGTGACCACGCCTTAACAGGGCCATGGTCAAATTATCGGGAATGCCACATCAAACCTGATTGGCTTTTGGTTTATCGTATTGATGCGGATGACGTTGCACTGTTTTTATTTCGTACCGGTACGCACTCAGATCTGTTTAATATGTAAGCCGCAAAAAGATAAAGAAAGATCCATACTTCCCCACCGTAAGAGACGCCCGGCGTCTCTTTTTTTATGCCCGGGCGGCCAATACCCACCGCCCGCCGCAAGCGGCCCCGCCCGAGGGCCGCTCTTTTAAACGTTTTAACCCTTTCTTAATATGTCTGCAACTTGCCGCATATTGGCCCGGCTTTTTTTTGCCTTGCCACCTCACGGCATGGTTTCCCCGGCAGGCGACTTGACCGCACAGCCAAACATCGCCCCCTTACGGCCATTTGCCTTTGATGTGCATACATAGCGGGACCTTATTTTTTGGTTGCTTTGCGCCTGCAGATTAAAAAGCGCCGTCTCTGTGCATTTTTTTCTGTTGTATATAAGTCTTAAAAAATTGTCAAAATTTGTTGATAAGATATGCCCCCCCTATAATGAGACCAACATCTTTTGTCGTTCTGAATCCGACGGCGCAATAGACCGCAAAAAGGGGGTGGACCGCACAGCGCCTGTTTAGAATATGCGTTTCCGCACTTTACACAGGCCATCTCACGCTTGAGGCAGAATGGGCAAAAGATACGCAAAGATTAAGGAGGGTTTTTATGTTAAGAAGAAAATGTTTTGCGTTTTGTCTCGCGGCTTCTTTGCTGGCAACGAGCCTTGTTCCGGCTTTTGCTCAGGACGTAACCGTTGACGTCAACGGCAAAGATGTGCCCAGCACGCCCCAGGCCTATGTTCACAACGGGCGCACCATTATGCCGGCGCAGGAATTGGCCAACGCCATTCAGGCCAAGCTTTCCATGGCGGAAAACCAGGTCAGCTTCCAAAAAGATCTCATTACGCTGGACTTTTTTGTGGGTGAAAAGGGCTATCGTTTAAACGGCACCCCACAGGCGTATGATGCCGCTGCGGTGAAAACCGGGGGCACCATTGCCGTGCCGGTGCGTCCGGTGGGGGAAAGCTACCACTATGATGTGAACTGGCTGGCCCAGCAACAGCACGTGAATATTGCCGACAAACGCCCGGTGGCCGCCTATATCGATGAAGCCAAATGCGGCGACAACTGTGTGGGTTATGTGATCAACGGCCGCACCTTGCTGCCTTTGCGCGCCATTGTGGAAGCTCTGGGCGGCCAAGTGGATTGGGACGACGCCACCCACAGTGCCACCATCACCCTTAAGGACGAAGACGGCAATGAAACGGTGCTCGTCTTTACCTTAGGCAAAACCGTCTACACCAAAAACGGCCAAGAAGTGAGCATTGACCAGGCCCTGCTCTTAATCAACGACCACCTTTACATCCCGGTGCGCCATTTGTCTGACGCCATCAGTTGGGATGAAGAAGCCTATGCCGTTTACCTGGGCAAAGGCGCCGACGAAGCCGCTGCCAGAACCAAGGCATATCAGGAGCGGCTGGCGAAAGAAAAAGCAGAGGCTGAAAAGGCTGCCCGTGAAAAAGCGGAAGCAGAGCGCCTGGCCAAAGAACAAGCCGCCCGTGCAAAAGCCGACTATGTGGAAGAGCACATCACCCAGGGGCCGGACCGCATCATCGGCAACTGGAAAGGCTATTGGATGATAGAAGATAGATCCACCGCCAAGGCGCGTCATCAGTTCCATGTGAAAAAAGCGGCTGACGGTGATTATTATGTGGTAACCTGTAATTACAATCGCATCGATACCGCAAACAATCGTGAAAGCACCGAAACAAGCACACAACTATGGCGCGCCGTCTACGATGCGGATAAAGATGCCTACTTTTTCCAATTGATTAAAGATGATGGCAACGATTATTCAAATGATAACCATGCTATCTGGTACCTCATTGAAGGCGATACCCTGGTACAGGTGGGCGCACCAATAGGAATCTGGAACTTAACTGTTTCCGAACTCTATCGCTTCTAATCGCTATTGGTCTTGGCAAGAGAGGCCGGCGCGCCTCTCTTGCGCTTTGTTGAAGGAGGGATATGAATGAAATCGTCATTGCAGAGAAAAATACAGCGTCTTAAGAATCCACATTATGCTGCTTTTTATAATTGGCGTCAAAAGCATTTTTATACCAACATGATATTTAGCCTTACTTTCTTTTCTTCCTTTATATTGGCAGTCTTATTGGTTAAAGAAGCACCATCAACACTACTAGATGAGCTGTTACATACCAAGTGGCACTATCCCCTATATTATCTTTCTGTTTGGGAATTATTGGCCTATAAAGGCATGTCTCATCTAAGGGAAAACTCATTAAAAAACACTATTCTCAGTTATTACAACAACTTATAGTGATTATTGTTCTATTTCTTTTATCTACTTTTGAACCTCTAACTCTTTTAACCTTTGGTTGCTTACTGTGGCGCATCTTTGCTATATATTCATTGTATTATATTTATAATATATTCGTTTGCAAGACAGGTGTGGCTTATATTCATTTGGGCTGGCTTACTCTGCTACCCTTGTTGTTTATTTCATTATATTCCATCGTTTCTAATGACGCCAATTGGTTAAACATCCCCGACTACTGGGAGTCAAGTCCAAAATCTTGTGTAAAAGTTCCTAGTACAATGTTTGCTATTTTCTAAAGTTTTATGTAAGTTCTTGTAGCACCTATCCAATCTTCATGTTGATGCATCAACATGGCCCCGATTAAAC
>JAEZVS010000134.1 GCA_023443145.1 Bacillota bacterium
TGATGGCACCAGCCATGTTATCACATATCACGGTCACATCAATGGCATTTTTATTAAGCTCATAGGCTGTTAATCGTGCCCCTTGAAGCACCGGTCTTGTCTCACAAGCGATTACGGAAAGATCCAAACCTTTTTCTGCCGCTACATAAATCGGTGCCAAGGCGGTTCCATATGGAACCCCTGCCGCCAAGCTTCCTGCATTGCAGTATGTCATAATGACATCACCGTCATTCAATAAACCGGCTCCTTCATCTCCAATTTTTTTACAAATTTCAGTCAGATGATGTTGCTGTCTTTCTGCTTCTTCATACAAAAGTTTCTTTAGTTCATCAACATTGCTATGACGGTTGTCTTTTAACACTTGAAGCATGGCATCTAATGAGCCATTTAAATTTTTAGCGGTTGGGCGAGATGTACGAAAATATTCATTAGCCGATTTAAGCTGAGCAATAAAATAAAACCAGTCGTCAGTGTGTAGCCCATTCGCGCACATAACCAATCCGTAGGATGCCAACAAACCGATTGCAGGCGCACCACGCACTTCCATATTGCGAATGGCTTTCCAAACATCATCTAAAGTCTTCAACTCTTTGTAAACAAGTTTATTAGGCAGCTTGGTTTGATCTATAATGGTTAATTTATTTAAAGAAACATCATATTCAACCGAATTTTTCATCATATCCTTTTTAAGTTTCATAGCTGTCCCTCCATGGCTTTAATAAATGAGCCAATCAGCATATTGAATGTGCGTGCAGATTTTGCACCGGTCTCTAATACTTCCTCTTCTGTCAGGCGTTGATCCAAAATTCCAGCGGCCATATTGGTGATACAAGAAATACCCACCACACGCATTCGTAGTGCATTCGCTACTATCGACTCCGGAACAGTAGACATACCTACTGCATCCGCTCCCAACAATCGAAAAGCTCTGATTTCAGCAGGCGTTTCGTAACTTGGACCACTGGTGGCCAAATAAATACCTTTATGCAGTAAAATCCCACTGTTTTCCGCCACTTCCTCCATAAGGGCAGAAAGTTTCGGATCATACGCATAGGTCATGTCCGGAAATCTTAATTCATCTGATTTTTTTGGTCCAACCAGTGGATTTCTTCCAATAAAATTAATATGATCTCGAATCAACATCAAGTCACCGGGCGAATAACTAAGATTAATGCCACCGCTGGCATTAGTCAGAATCAAATAGCGGATCCCCAGCTGAGCCATCAATCGTATGGGATAGACCACATCTTCAAAAGAATGTCCTTCATAATAGTGCAGCCGGCCCTGCATAAGCAAAACATTAATTCCTGAGTATTCTCCAACCACAAAGGCTCCGCGATGACCGGGAGCCGTTGCCGCCGGCATATGCGAGATGTCACAAAATGGCACTACATGCTTATTCGTCAACTCATTTTCGAATTGATTTAAACCTGAGCCCAAAACGACTGCAATAAGAGGCTTTCTATTCGCAATAGGACTTAAAACCTCATCACCTTGATAACGCATGAGCACCTCCAAAGTCTAGAATTTTAAATATTTTTTTACTGCAAACCCACTCCCCAGCGCGCCCATTAAGGCGCCACAAACAATAAGACCCAAGTAAATACCTAAAATGACTTCTTGTTGATGATAGAACGGAACAAAAGGAAGATGCGACAGCATATACTCTTCGAAACTGTTATACCCATAAAAAAGTGCTAAAACAGCTAAAAGAGAGCCGACACAACCTATGAATATTCCTTCAAGAAAAAAAGGTGCACGAATAAAAGATCGTGATGCTCCAATAATTGCCATAATTCGGATCTCATCATGGCGATTAGAGACTGTCAGACTAATGGTGCTATTAATTAAAAAAATTGTCGCTAAAACCAACAATAAAATAACCAGCAATGCAAAGTACTTGAAAGTTTCATTAATTTTAACAAAATTATTCACCACGCCCTGACCATAATTGACATCTTGAATTCCGGGAATTCCTTCGAGTTTTTTGGCGATGGCATCACTTTGAGCAGCTTTTTCAATTTCAATTTTATATGCATCCGGCAGCGGATTATCGCCACCTAAGGTGTCTTCCAAGTTAAAGTTTCTATTTTCTTCAAACTCTTTATTCAAATATTTCAATGCTTCTTCACGACTTACAAAACGAATGGATTGTACGCCTGAAATTTTTTTTATTTTATCACCGATGGATTCCGCCTCTTTTTTATCCACACTATGATCTAAAAAAGCGACAATTTCCAATTCCTTTTCCACTTTTTTTGCAGCATTTTGACTGTTTAACACAGCCAAGATAGCCATTCCAAATATTAATAATGTGATAAATATAGTAAGAACAGTTAAAAATGCCATACCTTTATGGCGAAAAAGCGCACGAAACGCATCACGGAAGGCATATTTAGATAAATGTAGTAATTGCATCAAACAACCTCCGTCACAGCAGAGTCGCCCACAATGCGCCCGTTATTTAAGCGAACCACACGATGCGGATGAGCATCAACCAAATATTGGCTGTGTGTGGCCATAATAACCGTCGCTCCTGTTGCATGGATATTTTCCAACAACGCAATGATTTCCTTTGCGGTATTCTGATCAAGATTGCCGGTCGGCTCATCCGCTATAATAAATCTCGGATTATTGACAATTGCCCTAGCTATAGCAATGCGCTGCTGTTCTCCAGCAGAAAGCTCATCGGGGCGGTGCTTACGCCGCGCACTAAGACCGACAAAATCTAAAACTTGGTTAGAGCGTTTTCGTACTTCTCTGCCGGAAAGTCCCACACACTCTGCTGCAAATGCTATGTTTTCGTATGCTGTTCTATCAGACAGAAGGCGGAAGTTTTGAAAAACAAAGCCAATATTACGTCGATATTGTGCGACTTTATGATCTTTAAGCTGATTGAGCCGGACGCCGCCAACAATAATATCGCCTTTTGTTGCTGAATATTCTTTTATAAGCAGTTTAATCAAAGTCGACTTCCCGACGCCGCTGGCACCGACAATATAGACGAATTCACCGTCGATAATTTTCAAATGAATATCGGACAACGCCGTTGTCCCATTCTTAAATATCTTACTAACACCATTAAATTGGATCATGCTATCAACCATACTTTCCAAGTAGACGTACTCATATTATGAAATATATTTAAGTCCTATGTCAATATTAATATATAAACTGTATTTGCCTATGATCAACTGAAATGATCGCTTCTGTAACACTGCCTCCTTCTTCACCGTCAAGTGTCCAATTGATGGGTACTTCACTTTTTATTTTAATATGTTTACCGTGAAAACAGCGAATAATATCGTTGTTATAATCTTTGTCCTTCACAGACTTAATTAGTTTCTGAATATCTAGAGGACTCTGTGGCGCACGTATTGACAAGACTTCCAACACACCATCTGCCATTGATACCTCATTTTCGGAAAACTGAAGCAATCCGCCAAGAGATAAGGAATTTGTCACTGCAAAAAAACAATATTTTCCGCAATATTGCTGTCCATCAATCGAAATAGAAAGAGAAAACTCTTGATTAAGTTCGGGAATCTTCTTAGCACCTTCAAAGTAATAAGCCAGTCTACCAAAAGCATTTTTTAGTGCTTGCGGCGTTGAGAAGGATACATCGGTAAAAAGACCACATGCGGCTACATAGCAAAAATGTTGGTGATTAAATCGTCCAATATCATGAGGCCGAGGCTTGATGCGCATAATATCATGAGCGGCTTGCAGGGGAAAGCGGCTTAAGTCGTGACTGACTGCAAAATCATTGGTCGTTCCTGCCGGAATATAGCCTAATGTGACATCCCTGTCTAGTGTGAGCATGCCATTGACAACCTCATTTAATGTGCCATCTCCGCCGGCACATACTATAAGATCATATTGATCGCCGTAATCTACAACAAACTTTGTGGCATCACCATTTTTACGCGTCATGTATATACTAACGATATAACCTCGATCAGAAAAAATTCGAACAATGCCCATCAAATTATCCCTAATGATGGAACGACCTGCCGCCGGATTTATGATAAACATCATTCGTTTCAAAATGACCACCCTCTATTGCTTACTTAATAATGGCTTCGGCTCGCTTCAAACATTTTTCAAAAAAACATACGGCAGATTCACTAGATGTTTGCCCAGATGTCATAAAACGAATGGTGGGAGTTGTATGATCATCTATTGCTTTTGGAATCAATGACATCACCCGGCGCACAGTTCCAGAATTCCCGTCAATAATTGCCACATTTGCAGGTAATAGCCGGCGAATAATAGGATAAAAATAAATAAAATGTGTACAACCCAAGACCAAGGTTTGCACCTCTGACCAATCCGTTTTTTTAAAAACGTCTTTAAGATATCCCTCGACTTCTGCACCGTCGAACAGACCTTGCTCTGCAAAAGTCACCAAAGCTTGTAAAGAAAGTTTAATGATTCGATCGCCAATATGAAGACTGTTGATCAAATCGTTTAATTTTTCAAGCTTTAAAGTTAGGTCAGTGGCTGTCACAACAATTCGTTTGTTGTGTTCCACTTTATGATGCGCAGCTGGTTTGACCGCAGGCTCCATACCGACAATATGAAAATCCGGACGCTCATACGTTGCTCTTAACGAATTGATCGCAACACTTGTCGCTGTATTACAGGCCAATATCAACACATCAGGTTGAAAAGGAATGACCGCCTGCATCATTTGATCTATATATTTTTTTATTTCCTCAGGATTTTTATTACCGTAAGGTACATGTGCAAGGTCTGCATAATATAAATAATTTGCTTGTGGATGTACCTGCCTTAAGGCGGCCAGCAAAGTCAATCCGCCAACACCTGAGTCAAAAACAGCAATATTCGTCACATTGTCGCCTCTTCACCGGATAGCAGCCATAAATCTGTATTCACTTGAGGTGCATCTCCCCAAAGTTTGTCCAATTGATAATGGTCTCTTTCTTCTTTAATAAATATATGAACAACAATATCAATATAATCCATTAATATCCAATCGCCGGTTTTGCTTCCTTCTGTGTGCAATGGACGTATCGCAAACTTTTCTTTAAAATCTTTATCAATATGGCGTTCAATGGCTTGCGCATGCATACGGTTCAGCGCTGTTGCTATGACAAAGTAGTCTGCTACAGAGGACAAATCTGAAATGTCAATGACATTTATGTGTTCACCTTTATTCTTATCAATGATTCTTACCAGCCATTCCAATTGTTCAGTAACACTCATGTAAGCACTCCCTTCATGTTCAATTGATTTTATCTTAGCTTTGCAGCTCATTCCAAAGGTGGATGGCATCGGGATGAATGATGGACCGTTTTTCCATTAACCAACACATCGTTGATTGCAAGCATAAAACCAAGGCTTCATCTAAACTATAATAGGCAATTTCTCGGATTTTTTCAACGCCGGGCGTGCGTCGACCCGGTTCAATATAATCCGCTATATAGATTATTTTATCCAGAGTGCTCATATGGGGCGCGCCTGTCGTATGGCGTTCAATGGCTGTTAAGATCTCTTTATCAGTCACAATATGGGCTTCTTTTAACAAAAAAGCACCGACAGCGCCATGCAAAATTTGGGGCAAGGATCTCTCGCATTCATATCGGATAAGCTGTTCGCGCTCAGCAATTTCAAGAAGCTCTCGACCACTTAGATTTTTTGCATAATCATGTAACCAACCAGCCGCTTCTGCTGCCTCAACATTTATGTGATAATGCTCAGCCAACTTCATTGCCATGTCAGCAACGCGTTTTGAATGTGCCGCGCGACCGGCACTCAAACGTTTATCGATGAGTCGCTGCCACTCCTTCATCCTTCCCCTCCTTTGCCAATATGATAAAGTTGATTGTCTTGAATATATTGCCACACCTTGGTCGGCAGCCCGTATGAGCCGCCTTGTTTATGAATCATTAAATGTCGAATTTGACTGGATGACAGATCCAATTCCGGTATGCCGAGAAGCATCATTCCTTCTCGACTTTGAGCAGCCTGCCTTTCCAATTCTTCATCACCATTTCGCTCATATCCCGGTCTGCTCGCGATGATCACAGATGCATAATCAAAAAGACGTTGCCACGAATACCACGTTCGCAATTGATGATAGGCATCTGCACCGCACATCAAATAAAGAGACCAATCCGCATGAGCGTGTTTCAGAGAAGCCAGCGTATCTACAGTATAAGAAGGGCCGTTGCGCGCAGATTCCATGGCACTTACTTGCACATACGACAAATCTTCAAACGCCAGAGAAGTCATCCGTAAGCGGTCTTCAAAGCTTTGTTGACATGTCACATTTTTATGAGGGGCTTTAAAGGCCACCACCACCATAATCAAATCAAATGCCATTCGGCGTTGAATGGATGCCACAAGATGACGATGGCCTTCATGTGGCGGGTCAAAGCTGCCACCAAATATACCGACACGTTTCACGCGCGTATCTGTCCTTCCCCTAAGATGGTGTATTTATGGCTGGTCAGCGCCGCAATGCCCATGGGCCCGCGTGCATGCATTTTTTGCGTACTGATGCCGATTTCAGCACCGAAGCCAAACTGACTGCCGTCACTAAAACGACTGGAGGCATTAATATAAACACAGGCCGCGTCAATTTCCTTTAAGAATTTTCTTGTAAGCGAATAATCTTCACTTACCATCACCTCAGAATGGCCGGTGCCGTATGTATTGATGTGATGGATGGCTTCATCCGCACTCTCCACCACCCGCACCGCAATGACCAGATCATGAAATTCTGTTGCATAATCTTCTTCCGTCGCCGGAAGCGCCGCCTCATACCGTGCGCGTGTTTCTTCACAGCCTCGAATTTCCACCCCGTGAGAAGATAAGTCATTTAATGCGATCTGTAAAAAGCGGTCCGCCACATCACGATGCACAAGGAGCGTTTCCAGTGCGTTGCATACGCCCGGACGCTGTACTTTACCATTCATAAGGATTTGACGCGCCTTATCCAGATCAGCCGCCGCATCTACATAAAGATGGCAATTTCCCACACCGGTGGCAATCACCGGCACAGTGGCATGCTGGACCACTGAAGATATAAGTTTGCTGCCACCGCGAGGAATGGCCAAATCAACATACTCATTTAAGGAAAGCAGCTCATTTACCGATTCATGACGGACATCTTCTACCAATTGCACCGCATCCCTGGGCACAGCAGTCCCCTCTGCAGCCTCTTGTAATATTTGGGCAATAATACTGTTGGATGAAAGTGCACTTCGGCTGCCGCGCAAAATCACTGCATTACCGCTTTTCAGACAAAGTCCGACGGCGTCTACAGTCACATTAGGACGAGCCTCATAAACCATCGCCACGACGCCCAACGGGACCCGCACCTTGGATATTTCCAAGCCATCTTTATTGATCCATGTCTCGTCAATAGCCCCAATGGGATCGGGCAATGCCATTAAATCAAGCAAGCCGTCTGCCATATCTTTAATGCGGCTTTCCGTTAATGTCAACCGGTCAATGAGCGCGTCACTCATGCCTTCGGCTTTTCCGCGTTGCACATCTTTTAAATTGGCCGCTAAAATATCTCCTTGGCGGCGCACTAGAGCCGCTGCCATACACTGCAGCGCGTTATTTTTTTCTTCATTTGTCAGTAAGGCCATTGTCTTAGATGCGCATTTGGCGCGCTTTGCCAGTTCAATCATATTGTCCCTCCTGATAGACAAAACCCATATTGTCTCGATGCACGACTTCGTGATAAAGGCTGCCGAAAATCAATTCCGACACTTCTCGCGATTGGCAGCCTTTAATGCGGCCAATGTCTTCACTATTATAGTTCGTAATCCCTTTGCAAAGAAGATGACCCGTTTTGTCTCGGATGTCAATTACATCTCCTTTATCAAAATGGCCTGAAACCTGGACAATGCCGGATGGCAAAAGGCTTTTGCCACGCTCAGTGAGTGCTTTCTTACACCCATCATCCACCATCAGAGCGCCCTGAGATTTTGCGCCATAGGCCAGCCACGATTTTCTGGCACTGATATGGCTCCCATGGGCCACAAAAAGTGTCCCCACCGGTTGCTCATCTAAAATATCATATAAAACAGCCGGCTCCGCCCCTTCTGTAATAAGCAACGGTATACCGGATGCCGTGGCAATTTTGGCAGCCTCCACCTTAGTGCGCATACCGCCGGTGCCTACATCGCTGCCGGCTTCTCCCGCCATGCGTTCAATGCATGCATCAATCACGTCAATTTGATCAAGTTTTTTTGCGCCTGCCACCTTTCGCGGATTCTCAGTGTAAAAGCCATCAATATCGGTTAATAGAATCACCAAGTCTGCATCGACCAAAATAGCAACCATTGCGGCCAAACTATCGTTATCACCAAAACGAATTTCATCTACCGACACCGTGTCGTTTTCATTGATGATGGGCACCACTGAAAAGCGTAAAAGTTCAAGAATGGTGTTTCTAGCATTTAAAAACCGTTTGCGGACCGCCATATCGTCGCGAACCAAAAGTACTTGAGCGGCTGTAGCGCCATACTCTGCGAATTTCTTCTCGTAAATATGCATAAGCATGCCTTGCCCCACCGCCGCCAAAGCCTGCTTTACAGAAATAGATTCTTTTTTTCCGGAAATCTTTAAACGGCCACGTCCCACACTGATGGCGCCAGAAGAGACCAATATCACCTCGTGCCCCTGATGTTGAATATCAGAAATGACTTCAGCCAATTTATCGATGAGCCGCAAATTGAGGCTGCCATTATCATGCGTCAGCGAGCTGGTGCCGATTTTTATGACAATTCGTTTTTTACTGTGCATACCATCATCCTTTTTTACTCTTGGGTAATTGAATGATTTCTTTTTCCGGATTTTTTTTATACAAGATGATTTGGCGACCAATTTTCTGCACCAATTCCGCACCGCTGGCTTCTAATATTTGAAGAATCAGATCGTCTCTGTCATCATCGTTGTTTTGTAAAACAGAGACCTTCACCAACTCATGTGCAAGCAGTGCTTCACTCAGGGTTTTTAATGTTCCGTCTGATATACCCAGTTTACCAATTTGTACAGTAGGACGCAAAGACATCGCCAGTTTGCGCAAATACAATTTTTTATTTTTAGTCAACATCTTAACTCCATTCTTTTATAACCATCTTTATATGAAAACATCTCCCCGATTCATCAATATCGGGGAGATATATTTAACCTATGAATGCCAAAGGATTGGTATGTTGACCATTGATGCGCACTTCAAAGTGAAGATGGGCGCCTGTGCTGGCACCGGTGGAACCAATAAGTCCAATCACTTGCCCGGCATTTACTTGCGCGCCGGGTGCACAAACAAATGCCGATAAATGAGCATAAACTGTGCTCACGCCATCACCATGATCTACCACAATATAATTCCCGTAACTGGGATGAAACACTTGAATGATGATTTTTCCTGATCGAGAAGCGACCACCGGTGTACCCATAGGGGCAACAATATCTGTGCCCATGTGGAATTCATATCCCCCGAAAGGACTTAATCTTGGTCCATAAGGGCTAGATATACTATGAGAAGACGGCACCGGCCACATATATCCGCTGGTTGAAACTGTAGAAGGAATGCTTTGGCCTGAAAAAGGCAATTGACCGGCGGCCAGCTGCCCTTGCTGCATTTGAGCCAAACGGGCACGTTCCGCAGCCTCACGACGCTGAATTTCCGCAATTTGAGCACCAATGGCTTCACTGGCCGCACTCATTTGAGCGATATCGCTGGATAGCTGTGCTTCTTCGGCTGATAGGCTTTCTGCCAAGCGCTTTTTATCCGCTTCCTGCGTAACCAAGCCATTTTTGTGCACTTCTTGTTCACTTTTCAGTTGCGAATAGTGGCTCTTTTCCGCTTCCAGGCTAGCTTTTTCTTTTTCAAGTTTCGCCTTCATGCCCGCAATTTCCTTAAGAAGTTTCTGATCGTTATCTGCAATATAACTCATGTATTCCACACGCGTCAAAAGATCGGAAAAGTCTTCCGCTTGCAAAAGCACTTCTAAAAAGCTTCTGTCACCACTTTTATATATATCTATCAAACGTTTATCCAGCAAAGCTCGACGTTCATCATATCTTTTCTGCATGTCTTTGATTTCGCTCATCTTTACATCAATTCGCGATTGAGACGCTGCAATGTCATTAGAAAGAGCACCAATGCGCGCTTTGGTGCTGGCAATTTCACCTTGGATGATGTCTAAATTTTTTGCGTTTTCGGCTTTCTGTGCCCGCGTTTGTTCTCGTGCTGCCTGTTTTTGACTGATATCGCCTTGAATAGATTGTCGCTTTGACTGAAGATCTGAGATGCTCTCTGCCTCTGCGTGCCCCGGCAACCATGTCAACATGCCGATGGCTGTGATCAAACACAGACTGATGGTTTTTTTATGCTGCATATTTGTCCATCCTTGCCTCTTACTTAAAATACTGGATGCTGGACGGCGCTTTATTCAACGCCTCTTTAGCCAGTCGATCCGCTAAATTATTATAATAGTCACCCGAGTGACTTTTTATTTTTACAAATTCAATGTCCATTTGTTGAAGATAATGCTGAGCCTGATTACGATAATATTGCGTAAACGGTGTTTTTGCTTGCCATTGTCCCAGCGCCCAGGCTGAGATACCTTGATAATCATAACAAATCACCAAACGCGAACAATTACGAATCGTTGCCTCTTTCATGGCAAAAAGAGCGCCAAATATTTCGCCGCCCACATTATGCATCAACGACAATTCGGCGTCATCAAAACATGCGCCATAATGACTTTCACCATTACAATCAATGATTACAGCTCCATAAGATACGCAGCTGCCATTATAGCTGCCGTCTACATAAGCAATTATCTCATTAGTTTCCGGCAGTAAATGCTTCTTATTGGAGCAAGCGTTTTTTTCTTGAGCAACAGCACCGCCAAACAGCCATGCCTTTGCTTCTTGTTCATCTGTGAAACTTTTATAAACAGCGTTTGGGTAACCATGCACCTGCACTTTGCAATCATCCCAAGAGGTGTATATTCCGGTTTGACGACCGATCTGAACAGCATAGAATTTTTTCGGCATGTTAACCCCACATTTTACCAAATATTGGTAGGATAAAAAGCAAAAGGCTTATCACTGCTGATAAACCTTTTGCCAATCAAATCACCTTATTATTCGCCTTCAATACAGCTTGCCGGGCAAGCATTTGCGCAGCTGCCGCAAGAAATGCAGGTGTCTGCATCAATAACGCGCACGCCTTCATCATTAGCGCTGATAGCGCCAACCGGACATTCACCTTCACATGCGCCACAAGCGATGCAGCAACCTTCAGAAATTACAAATGCCATTTCTACACCTCTTTTCATAATTAAACTCTATACTGTCCTCCAACAACGCCATTATACCAAAAATGTGTCACTGTCTCAAGTATGGGTTGTCGCACATCTGCCGTCTTTTCATATCACGAATTTTTTAAAATAACGTTGTTAAAGCGGTCTGCAATACTTTATAATAAAAATATATGGGTGGCTGATACAAATGACAAGTTGGTAACAGTTCATGGTGTAACCAATTATTTGTTAACAAATTTTCACGTTATAGACTCTGAAAGTAGGCAAAATATGAATACATTCGATTTCTGGTGGCGTATGATTCGCCCACACACTCTTTCTGCTTCCTTGGCACCTGTTTTTGTTGGCACCGCTGCGTCAATGTGCAGCACCGGGCACTTAAAGCCTCTTTTATTTTTTGCCATTTTTTCAGCTGCCGTCATCATTCAGATTGCTGCCAACTTATTTAATGAATATTTTGATTTCATCCATGGTCTTGATACAGCGGATTCGGTGGGAATCAGCGGCACCATTGTGCGCGACGGAGCTTCACCTAAATTTGTATTGTTTATGGCCCTCCTTTGCTATGTAATAGCGATGATTTTAGGTTTATGGCTTTCGTATCGTACCAGTTGGCTTCTTTTGGTGGTCGGTGGTATATGTATGGTGTTCGGTTTTTTATACGCCGGCGGTCCTTATCCAATTTCACGAACACCCTTTGGAGAACTTTTTGCCGGTGGATTGATGGGCAGCGGTTTGGTACTCATTTCTTTTTTTATTCAGACCGGAATGGTGACGCGAAATGCCGTACTCACATCCATTCCATCTTTTATATTGGTGGCCCTTATTTTAACCGCGAACAATCTGCGCGATCGCGTTGGAGACGAAGCAAATGGTCGGCGCACACTTGTTATCTTATTAGGCGCCAAACGCAGTTTTGTTTTTATGATGACGGGTATTGCCTTGGCTTATATTTGGCTTTTGGTTTTGTCCTATTTATATTCTTGGATTCTTTTGCTGCCACTTTTATCCATTGGAAAAGTTCGCGCCATTGTCTCCCACTTTTCGGCTGAACATGCAAGTCCAAAAGAAATGATGCCCGGCATGGTGGCTATGTCGAACTTAAATCGACAATATGGTTATTTTTTGGCGTTGGCTCTCATAATATCTCCTTACTTAAACTAACCGATATAATCATATCGTTGATATTAACAGAAAAACGGGATGTGCGAAGATATCAGTCATCGTACATCCCGTTTTTTAATATTGGTTTGTCTCTCTGGAATATGAAGGTCTCTGCGGCAGAAAATTACAATGCGCTCAGATCCACCACATCTGCTGTTATATCGGTGTACAAGCGCAACAAGCTTAAACGATTGTCTCGCACCGCTTCCTTCTCTGCCATTATCATCACCGAGTCAAATAAAGCATTAACGGCTTCATCCAGATGATATAAATGGGTCAATTTTTCGATGGCGTTTTGTTCTCGCCAACCTTCCACCAGCACCTGACAGAGCTGCTTGTAAAGATTTTTTTCTTCTTCCGCTTCAAAATAGTCAGGTTTAACGGTGACGCTGGTTGCTTTTTGCGACAAATTATGCGCCCGTTTATAGGTCGTCAGCAACTGATTGAAGCAATCTGCGTTCCCATTCATATACTCTGTTACTGCATCGGCATTTTCAAGAACCTTCAATGGTTTATCGTAGCCGGCGCGAATCATTGCCTCTATGAAAACAGGACCATATCCGCCATCTTTAAGCAAGGTGCGTACCCGCTGTTCAAAGAAACCATAAATCCGTTGACGAAGGGCTTGCGCATCTCCAACAATATCTTCCGGATAACCTTTGATAGCCAAATCTACCAGTGCTGTAATTGGCATGGACCAATTGGCGCCAATCAACGTGTGGAGAACCCCCGCTGCCTGACGTCGAAGAGCATATGGATCTTGCGAACCGGTCGGCTCAATGCCCACGGCAAAACAACCGACAATGGTGTCCATCTTATCAGCAATGGCCACGATTCGTCCTGCTTCAGACTGAGCAATATCCTCACCGGAAGCCACCGGCATATAGTGCTCACGCACAGCTTGCGCCACTTTTAAGCCATCGTCTCCCCAAGCCCCTACGTAAACTTCACCCATAACCCCTTGAAGCTCCGGAAATTCAGCAACCACATTAGACACCAAATCCGCTTTTGATAAATGAGCTGCACGACTGGCAGTACGTCGAGTATTTTCATCTACTTCCAATTGCTGAGCCATGTTACCGGCAAGAGCTTCAATGCGCATCACTTTATCATAGATGGTGCCCAACTGTTCTTGAAAAACCACTTGTTTTAATTTTTCAAGCCATGTTTCCGGATTGATTTTCAAGTCTTCGTGATAAAAAAATCTCGCATCGGCAAGCCGAGCTGCTAAAACACGTTCATTACCGGCTCGCACCAAATCCAGATGTTCATCTGTTCCGTTACGCACTGTGATAAAGCCGTTGATCAACCGACCGTCTTTGGCATCTCGCACAGGGAAATAGCGCTGATGTTCTTTCATGGGAGTGATCACCAGTGATTCCGGCATTTCCAAAAATGATTCATCAAAGCGTCCCATTAGTGCCGTCGGATATTCTACCAAATGCACCACTTCTTCTAAAAGAGATGCATCTTCGACCAATTCTCCACCGACTTCGCGAACCAAAGCATGCATTTGTTCAGAAATCATATCTCGACGACGGTTTGCATCAACGATGACATAGTTGTCTCTCATGAGATCGTCGTAGAGATCTACATTTGGAATCTCAATATGGTCATCACCTAAAACGCGGTGACCTTTGGACACGCGACCGGAAGAAACCACTTCAAGAGACAATGGAACAACTTGATCGTCCAGAAGGGCCACCACCCAATGAAGTGGTCTCACATAACGCATCTGCCAGCTTCCCCAGCGCATGGTTTTCGGAAAATGAAGGCCCAAGATGATGGAGCGCAGCGCTTCTGGCAATACATCTTCCACCGAGCGGCCTTCTTCTTTTTTCATGCCATAAACATATCCGTCTTCGACAAACACATCGTCTGCATTCAAGCCATTTCCACGCATAAAGCCGGTCAACGCTTTCGTAGCTTCGCCATCTTTATACGCTACTTTTTCAGAAGGGCCGCGAAGCTTTTCAGAAAGTGCCAACTGCCGCTCACCTTGTACCTGAGCGCGAAGCACCAAACGTCTGGGGGTGCCTGAAGTGTGAACAGCAGATACATCCAGACGCAAATCGCGAAAAGTCGCCTCAGCCAAGGAGGCCATATCTTTTAAAATGCGCGGCATAAAACCCGCCGGAATTTCTTCCAAACCAATTTCCAATAGAAGTTGTCGCATATGTTACACCTCTTCTTTCTTTAAAAGGGGGAAACCTAGAGCTTCTCGCGATGCCACAAATTTTTGTGCGCAAACACGCGCCATCTGACGGACACGCCCAATATAATGGGTGCGTTCTGTTACACTAATGGCCCCACGTGCATCAAGAAGATTAAAAGTATGCGAACACTTCAGCACATAATCATATGCCGGCTGTACCAAACCTGCTTCCAGTGTGCGCATGGCTTCCTTTTCATACATATCGAATAAGGTTAAAAGCATATCGATGTCTGCCACTTCAAAATTGTATTTAGAATATTCCACTTCGTTATTGTGGAACACATCTCCATAGCTGACACCATCCACCCATGGAATATCATAAACATTATCTTTATTCTCAATAAACATAGCCAAACGTTCCAAGCCGTATGTGATTTCCCCGCTCACAGGCATACAGTCGATGCCGCCGCATTGTTGGAAATAAGTGAACTGGGTCACTTCCATTCCGTCTAGCCAGACTTCCCAACCCAAGCCCCAGGCACCTAAGGTTGGTGATTCCCAGTTGTCTTCAACAAAACGCACATCATGCTCACTCAGATTAATGCCCAGAACTTCCAAGCTTTTTAAATATAGCTCTTGAATATTATCCGGAGAGGGTTTCAAAATCACTTGATACTGATAGTAATGCTGTAAACGATTCGGGTTGTCACCATAACGGCCATCTGCCGGACGACGGCAAGGCTCAATATAGGCCACATGCCAAGGCTCCGGTCCGAGAGACCGTAAAAAAGTGGCTGGGTTCATTGTCCCGGCTCCTTTTTCTATATCGTATGGCTGCAACACCACACAGCCGGCTTCACCCCAATACTTATTCAATGCCAATATCATCTCTTGAAAATTCATAATAGCCTCCTTGCCACAAAAAAAAGCCACCTCGTCCTAAGAGACAGGGACGAGATGGCCCGCGGTTCCACCCTGATTAGCTTTCGCTCGCTTTATTATCGTGAAGCTCACAGATGCCTTTCCATCAGACGTCGGACTGTTCTTTCACCATCAACAGCTCGCTGAACCAAACGTGCTCATGTACTCCTTCTGCTCATCGCTTCATATTGAATTGATTAAAATATAGCTTTTTTTATTTCGTTTGTCAATATACGGTCCTTAAGAAATGTCACCGGTCAGGCGCCTTCGTCGCATGAAGTATTGGGGTTTTTTCTTTGTTCCGCAGCCGAGAATGCATGAACAAATAGACATAAAATGCGTTTGACAAATCGAAAAAAATATGCTAATATTGATTTTGCTATTCGGGGCGTGGCTCAGCTTGGTAGAGTGCTGCATTGGGGTTGCAGAGGTCGCTGGTTCAAATCCAGTCGCTCCGATAAAAAACGCAAGACGGATAAATCCGTCTTGCGTTTTTTTATTTGCTTTTTTTCTTTTTAAGACGATCTTTAAGTTCTGCCACACGATCCCTTTTAGAATCGGTAGACAAAGGGCCTTCGTTTTTGGCAACTGTGTCTCTGTTCCATTTGTGTCGATCACGCGGCGTTTCATAGAGATTTTTTCCCATGTTACACCCCTTCCGGATCGATCTGCATCTCGGCAAACAAGATCCGTTTGCGATCGTCACGATCACTGCGAAAGAATATGCTCTCTGTCTCCTCAATGGCCCGCTCAATAAGCGCATCCAAATCAGTGATGCGTTTTTCCTCGTGGGCGCATACTTCCGCTTTCGGTTTCGTTTTGGGTTCTTTCGGCACAAAAACCGTGCAGCAATCTTCATAAGGCAAGACCGACGTTCCGTATGTGCCAATTTTTTTTGCCTGTTCAATAATGTCCACTTTATCAAAAGTTAAAAGTGGCCGCAATACAGGCATTGATGTCACCTGGTTGATTGCAAAAAGGCTGTCTAAGGTTTGGCTGGCTACTTGACCGATATTGTCTCCGGTTACAATGGCCTTGGCATGACGTTTATGCGCCAGTTGCTCTGCGATGCGCAGCATAATGCGCCGCATAATGGTGATGCGCAAATTGGCATGACAGCTGGCACCGATGGCTTCTTGAATAGCTGTGAACGGCACCAAATGCACCACCATTTGATGACCGTATGCAGATAAACGACGCGCCAAGTCTAACACTTTTTTTTCTGCTTCTTTAGATGTATAAGGATGGCTGTGAAAATGAATGGCTTCAATAACCACACCGCGTCGCATCATCATCCAACCTGCCACAGGGCTGTCAATACCGCCTGAAAGCAAAATCATGGCGCGCCCTCCACTGCCCAACGGTAATCCGCCCAAACCTTTGAAAGTTTTTACATACACATATGCCGCTTCGAAACGAATATCGACTGCTATATTGACCTCATAATCAACCAGATTCGGTATTAATTGCGGGCAGGCATCCAATAAAGCCTCGGCGACGATTTGTTGAAAAGCCATCGATGAAATAGGAAACTGTTTGTTGGCACGTTTGACACTGACCCGAAAGGTGGTGGCCGCCTTTAAATCCTTTGCTTCGGAAAGTGCTGCTTGAATGATTTCGTTTTCATCCAATGCGGTTTTTATCACCGGACTAAAAGAAGAAATGCCGAAGACTTTTTGTAAGCTGCTGTACACCTTTTCAGGATTGAGTCCTTGCAGCGACAAGAGCAACCGCCCTTGCTGCCTCTCCAACTGAACCGGCTCACCCAGATCAAGACGCAGCTGATTGCGCACATTGGATACGAGTGTTTTTAAAAACTCTTTTTGGTTTTTACCCTTTAATCCCAACTCTCCATAGCGAATTAAAATATGATCGTACGAATATGATTCTCCCAATATGATTCCTCCTTGATGCCGGCGCCTCAATTATTTATAAAGCGCTCAAAAGGCCAGAAGTAAATACCGCCTTGCAGAAAACGCACATTGGAAAAACCGAGACTTTCCAAAATCAATTGGGCTTCGTAACCGCGGGTGGAAAGTATGCAAAAAACAATGATTTCTTTATCTTTCGGAATTTCAGCATGGCGAGCACGCAACTCTTCTACAGGGATATGCACCTGATGTTTGGTGTGGAAAGCAGCCATTTGAGACACTTCATCATCACAACGCAAATCGACAAAGCAAACGTTATCATCCATGCGTTTTTGCAACATGTCAAAAAATGTGATCTGATGTGCCCGATCTTCTATGACGTTTTGAATCACATTGCCGTTGGTAATGAGATTATCCACCGCCGACGAAAAAGGTGGCGCATACGCAAGGTCCATGTTGGCCATATCATAGACTGTCATTTGCGGATTAGCCGATAAGGCGCCGGCGATGGTATCAATGCGCTTATCCACCTGACCCGGACCTACAATCTGAATACCCAATAGACGCTTTGACCGGCGATCGGCTATCGTTTTCACCATAATGAGCTTTTTACCCGGCATAAAGTGGCTGATATCAGGACCCGGCAC
>JAEZVS010000003.1 GCA_023443145.1 Bacillota bacterium
TGTGTCCAAATCGACGAATTCAACACCGTCCATATCTTTTTTACTGCGATTGTAGGCATAGGTTTTGGAGCCAAAGGCCTGGGCCACTTTTAACACTTGACCGCCGATGGCGCCGGCGCCGATCACCCCAAATTTTAAAGCCGACAGCTCTTGCCCCACCAGACCGTCTTTGGTGCCGCCTTCACGCACCACCCGGTCACATTCGCGAATGTTGCGCAAAAGGGCGATCACCATACCAAAGACCAGGTCGCACACTGCTTCGTTCGAATAGCCCGACGCATTACACACCGTCACGCCTTTTGCTTTAAACACATCCATAGGAATGTGATCAAAGCCGGTGAAGGCCACTGCCAGAAGCGTCACTTTATCCAACGCTTCAGCCACAGCAGGGCTCATAGGCTGGTTGGCAATAACCACAATCTCCGCATCCTGAGCACGGCGAATCATCTCATCATCATTCTGAGCACGATCGCTATAAAGCGTCAAAGACACATCGTCTCCCAACGTTTCTTTGACCCAGGACTTCAGATCATCATCGGAAACAGCCAGGGGTTCCAATACAACCATCTTTTTCATGCTTGCAGCTCCTTTCGTTATAACAACCATCTTTTTTCTTATCATATAAGAAAAAACACGCCTTGGCAACGACTGTTTCAAGGCGCGTGTTTAGAATTGTAATATGCGTGAAAAAATATCTGCCGGTTCATGCGCAAAAGTTTCTGCGCCGGCCTTTTCCAGCACCCATTGGTCGCGAAATCCCCAAGTGCAGGCAATCAAAGGCATGCGAATCGCCCGGGCCGTATGCACGTCCACTTCCGAATCACCAATGTAGACCATATCATGAGGTGACAATCCCCATAAATCAGCAATGGCGTAAATACCGTCAGGGGCAGGTTTTTTCGCCACCCCGGGCCGCTCTCCGTAAATCGGAGCAAACACACCGGGGAAATAGTGATGGATTAGCGCTTCAGTGGCTTCTTGCCGCTTGTTGCTGAGCACCGCCAAGGGATAGCCTGACAACTGAAGTGTTTCCAAAAGATCCAACATGCCGGGATATGGCGCCGTGTCCTCCATCATGTGGGCGCTATAATAGCGCATAAAATCGGCCAATATGGCCATCGCCTGATTTTCATCAGCTTGCGGCGCTGCACGCATCACCAAGGTGCGCATGCCGTTGCCCACAAATTGGCGTACCTCTTCCGTACTGCGGGTCAAAAAAGAATGATCTCGCAAGGCCCGGTTAAGGCTTTTTGCGAGATCATCCAAAGTATTCAGCAAGGTGCCGTCCAAATCAAAAACACAAGCCTTTATTGACATAGGGCACCTACTTACCTCTGATTTTTCCTAAAACAAAAAGCAGAATCACGGCCCCCACCACAGCGGTGGCAATGCTACCGAAGTTGATTCCGTCCACACCGCCAATGCCGACTAAAGACAGCACCCAGCCGCCAATAAATGCGCCGACAATACCGGTGACGATGTTGGCAATGGCACCCATTTGTTCATTTTTACCCATGATCATGCTGGCAATCCAGCCGGCCAATGCACCAACAACCAACCAAGAAATCAATCCCATGTTCAAACCTCCTCTTCTGTAGATTTTAAGACAATAAGTCCACTTATTATATAAACACAATTTAAAGCAATCAAACCAGGACCATTCAGTGTCACTTTTTCTCCAAATCAGTGACCATTCATTAACAAACAAGGGAACGTCATCAGCTATCCCTAATCGCCCTTCATTGTTTTACCATTACCCAACATACCGGCGAACTTCTACGGCAGCTGTCATAGCAACCATTTGCCGCTCACCACACGATCCAGGCCCTGTCCATCCTGTTGAACCCTCACATCGCTAAAGCCGGCGCCTTGAAAAAGGGCGCATACCTCTTGCGCCTGGCTGCACCCGATTTCAACTGCCAGCCAACCATAAGCCCTTAAATAGCCGCCGGCCGCTCCGATCAGCCGGCGATAAATTGCCAAGCCGTCTTTACCGGCATAAAGTGCCAGATCCGGCTCAAAAAGAGCCACTTCCGGCATGAGGGTCGTGCGCTCCTTTTCCTTTATATAGGGTGGATTGGCCACAATCATGTGAAACCTCTTTTCGTCCCAAGGGTCAAACAAATCTCCTTGGCGAAAATGGATGTCCGGCGCATAATTTGTTGCATTTTCTTTTGCCACTTGCAAAGCCTCTGCCGATATATCGCTGGCAAAAACTTTCGCATCCGCTCTTTCCCGAGCGATGGCTAAGGCCACTGCACCGCTTCCTGTGCACAAATCCAGCACTGCAGGTGAAGGCATGTCCGTCATCAATCCCAGCGCTTCCGTCACCAGCACTTCTGTATCAAACCGCGGAATGAGGACCGACGGATTTACCGCCAATGTCATATCCCAAAAAGGCGCCTCACCTAAAATATATTGCAGCGGCTCATGGTCCGCCAAACGAACCACGCATGCTTCAAACGCAGCCATTTCTGCCGAATTTGCAACCTCATCCAGATGGGCCAGCACATTGGCGCGCGGCATATGACGCACATAAGCCATCAGGCGGTCTATGTCACTGCGGCGTGCACGGCCCAAATGCTTTTCTGCAGCCGCACGCAAGGCTCGCCAGGTCAAGCCTCTGCCTCTGCAGAGGTTTCGGCCAGTTTCCGCGCCTGATCGGTAGATATCAGGGCATCAACAAGATCAGCCAGGTCGCCATCTAAAATTTGATCCAGCTTATGAAGAGACAAATTGATTCGATGGTCGGTCAAACGGCCTTGAGGGAAATTATAAGTCCGAATGCGCTCACTGCGATCTCCGGAACCGATCATCGAGCGGCGCTGCGCTGCCTCAGCCCCGTGCTGCTCTTCTTGAATTTTTTCCAGGAGACGGCTTTTCAAAACCTTTAGCGCCTTTTCTTTGTTCATCTGCTGAGATTTTTCATCTTGGCAGCTCACCACCAAACCTGTGGGCATATGGGTGACCCGTACCGCCGATTGGGTGGTGTTGACGCTTTGACCTCCCGGCCCGGACGAACAAAACACATCCACACGCACATCGTTCATATCCAAGTTAACTTCCACGTCTTCGGCCTCGGGC
>JAEZVS010000055.1 GCA_023443145.1 Bacillota bacterium
CACATATTGGTGTGTTTATCATCGGCACCCTCTAACGAAAAAATCATCCGGGCGGCGGCACGCATGGCCGAAAAACAGGACTGCCCGCTAACTGCTCTTTATGTTAAAACGTCCGTTGATGATCGTCTGAACCCCCAAGACCAAGCACGGCTCTCATACCATCGTCAATTGGTGCAAGAATTGGGCGGGCAGGTGGAAACCGTCTTCGGAGATAATGTGGCCCAACAGATCGCCTCTTTTGCCCACATAACAGGTTGTACCACTGTGGTGCTGGGGCAAAGTGCCGCCCCAAAAAGGCGCATTTGGCACACACCAGCTTTAACCGAACAATTAAGCAATCTATCACCGGAGCTGGACATTCATATTATTCCTGATCAAACACCCCACCGCCGCTTTTTACTTTGGCATCAAAGACAAGCGTTGCGCAGACGGTGGACGCCTCAAGATGTTCTTAAGATTTTTTTCATCCTTACATTGGTCACGCTATTGGGACTGTGGTTTGATTATCTGGGGTTCAGTGAAGCCACTGTCGTCACATTATATATCTTGGGTGTGATGGTGGTATCGGTAACAACCCATCATCTGCTGAACGGTGTGGCGGCGTCTATATTAGGCGTGCTCACATTTCATTTCTTTTTTGCCAATCCCCAATATTCCTTTCAAGCTTATGACAAAGACTATCCCGTCACGTTTTTGGTGATGCTCGTCGCTTCCCTTTTTACCGGGTCTTTGGCCGCACGTCTCAAATGGCATGCCGGTGTTTCCGGCCGGTCGGCGCAGAGCACCCGCCTGCTGTTGGAGACCAACCGGATTTTGCAAACAGCGACCGATCCGGAATCTATTTTACACCTGACTGCCCGGCAACTGCTCAAGATCTTTGAGCGGGATGTGGTGCTTTATCGCCGCTCATCTCAGGGAATCACCGATGCGGAATTTTATTTATTAACCCCCGGAGGCTCTGTGACGCCATATAGCGCACCGGAAGAACGAGGTGTGGCCGAATGGGTCATGGCCAACAATAAAAAAGCCGGTGCCCAAACCCACACTTTGCCCGGCGCCGCCATGACCTACTTTGCCATTCGCATGGGCCGCGATGTTTTTGGCGTATTGGGCATCGCCACGCGTGAAGATCCGTTGGATGCCTTTGAAATGGATATTTTACTCGCCATCTTAGGGGAATGTGCGCTGGCTTTGGAAAATCAGAAAAACATGGCAGAAAAAGAAGCGGCTGCCGTGCTGGCTCAAAATGAACAGCTGCAGGCCAATTTATTGAGAGCCATCTCCCACGATTTACGCACGCCCCTCACCGCCATTTCGGGCAATGCCGCCAATTTGCTTTCACACAGCAGCCAGTTTGAAGAAAGCATCAAAAAACAAATGTATCGCGATATTTTTAATGATGCCGAGTGGCTCATTCATTTGGTGGAAAACCTTTTGGCCACCAGCCGCTTGGAAAACGAGCGCGTTCAACTGCACCTTTCTACCGAACTCATCAATGAGGTGGCGGTCGAAGCGCTCCGCCACGTACACCGCCAACACGGCAAACATCAGATACACATTCAAGAAAACGATGCTTTCGTCTTTGCCAAGATGGAAACCAAGTTGGTGGTGCAGGTGCTCATCAACCTCATCGACAATGCCATAAAATACACGCCGGAAGGTTCTGAGATCAGCATTTCCTGGGCGGTCCATAACGATTATGTGTGGGTGACGGTGGCGGATAACGGTCCGGGCATTTCCGACGAAGACAAGGCGCATATTTTTGACATGTTTTATGTGGCCGAGCAAAAATTATCGGATCAACGGCGCAGCACGGGCCTGGGATTGGCCTTATGCAAGGCTGTGATACGGGCTCACGGCGGCGATATTTGGGTGAACGACAACACACCCCACGGCTCCGGTTTTACGTTTTCTCTACCCAGGGAGGAGTTGACCATTGATGAATAAACCCCTGATTCTTCTGGTGGAAGATGATCCGCCGGTACGAAATCTTATGAAAACCACCCTAAAAGCCCATGACTATCGGTTTTTAGTGGCGGAAGACGGAAAGCAAGCCCTTTTGGAAGCCACATCCCATCAGCCCGATATGGTGCTTTTGGATCTGGGCTTGCCCGACATGGACGGCATCGACATCATCCGCAACATTCGCAGCTGGAGCAATATGCCCATCATCGTGCTGAGCGCCCGCAGCGAGGACACCGATAAAATTGCAGCGCTGGACGCCGGCGCCGACGATTATCTCACCAAACCGTTTTCAGTGGATGAACTTTTAGCCCGCCTGAGAGTCAGCGCACGTCGCTTGGCCTTATTGCAGCAGCCTGCTCTCTCCAATGACGCCCGTTTCGTGAATGGCCCCCTCGTTGTAGATTATGGGGCAGGTTGCGTGACGGTTAACGGTAAAGAAGTGCACCTCACACCCAGCGAATATAAGCTGCTCTGTCTTTTGTGCCGGCATGTGGGCAAAGTGCTCACCACCACCTTCATCACCAAAGAAATTCGCGGCACCAGTTGGGAAAGCGACATTGCAGCATTGCGCGTCTTTATGACCACCTTGCGCAAAAAACTGGAACAGGCTTCGGCAGATCCGGCCCTCATCCAAACCCATATTGGTGTGGGCTATCGCATGACACGTCTGGAAACCAAAGAATAGAAAACATCAATCTCAACAGAGGATACGCCGCCTGCGCCCCGGGGCTGCGCCTCTGTTTTTCTTTGCACATCTTAATGCCATCTTAATGTCCAAGAAAAAAACCAAATATCATCCAAGCACTCGGACTGCTAAGATATAAGCAATCCGCAAGGCTTGGATTTTTTATGGAGATCGTCATGAACCAACCATCTGTTTTTACAAATACACAGGCTACCACACGCGGTCATCTCAAAATATTTTTCGGCTACGCTGCCGGGGTGGGTAAAACTTATGCCATGCTGGAGGCGGCGCAGGCAGCCGAAAAAGAAGGAATCGACGTGGTGGTGGGCTATGTGGAACCCCACGATCGCCCGGAAACGTTGGCACTATTGGCCGGCTTGGAAACCCTTGCACCAAAAACCGTTGTCCACCGCGGCATCACCTTAAAAGAATTTGATTTGGATGCGGCCCTGTCTCGTCATCCCCGGTTGATCGTGGTGGATGAGCTGGCTCATCAAAATGCGGCAGGCGCTCGCCATGCCAAACGCTATCAAGATGTGGAAGAACTCTTAAAAGCCGGAATTGACGTCTGCACCACCATCAACGTACAGCATTTGGAATCGCTGAACGATTTGGTCGCCTCCATCACCGGCATTACCGTCAATGAAAGAATTCCCGATCACGTTTTCAATATGGCAAGCCAGGTTGAACTGGTGGATATAGAGCCCGATCAGCTGGTCAAGCGCATGCAAGCGGGTAAAATATACGGCCCCCGGCAAGCCCAACGCGCCTTGGAAAATTTTTTTACCGTCGACAATCTGGCCGCCTTGCGTGAAATTGCCATGCGCCGCATGGCCGACCAACTGAATTTGAACGCCAGACAAGAAGGCAACCAAAAAAGCGCCAGAGCAGGCGAACATATTTTAATCTGTCTATCGCCATCCCCTTCCAACGCCAAAGTGATTCGTACCGCCATACGCATGGCCGATGCCTTTCACAGCGGCATAACGGCCCTTTATGTGCGCGTCTCTGACGATGACAGCATGGATGAACAAAGCGCCGTTCGCCTAAAACAACACATTTCCTTAGCAGAGCAGCTGGGCGCACAGATTGCCATTGTGGACGCCACCGATCCGGCGGCGCAAATTGCCGAATACGCCCGCATGAGCGGCGTCACTAAAATTGTGATGGGGCGCATCAATCACAAACAAAATCGTTTCACCGGGCAAAAAAGTCTGGCCGATCACCTTTTAGAAAAAACCGATTTGGATGTCTACATTATCCCCGATCAGCAACGGGCTGCTTATAAGCGACCCCGCCCTCGCGCCAATGATTTAAAAGCGCGCTTATCCTGGAAAGATTTCGGCATCATGCTGTTGTGCTTAATGGGCGCCACCGCTTTGGGCTTTGGGTTTTATCACGCCGGATTCAGTGAATCCAACATCATCACAGTCTATATATTGGCGGTGCTTTTGACGGCGGTGCTGACCAGCTGGCCCCTTTACGGGGCGCTGGCTTCTCTTTTGAGCGTGGGCGCTTTTAATTTCTTCTTCACTGTCCCCCGCTTCAGCTTTCATGCCTATCATCCCGATTATCCCATCACCTTTCTCATCATGCTCTTGGTGAGCTTTATTGTGGGTTCTCTGGCCGGTCGTGTCAAAAAGCAAGCCCATATCGCCGTACAGAAAGCCTATTATACCGAACTCTTACTAGAATGCCATCAAAAATTGCAAACTGCCCGCGACGAATGGGACGCGCTACGACTGGCAGCAGAACAACTGAGCAGGCTCTTCGATCGTCCCATTCTCTATTCTGTCAGCAGCAAGGAGCGGGCGCCGGCTTTTCGAGTGGCGCCGGAAGAGGCCCGCGGCCTTCTCACCAACTTACGCACCCAAGATTTGGCGGTCGCCCAATGGGTTGAAAAAAATAACAAACACGCCGGCGCAGGCACCCACACTTTAGCCGATGCCCACTACTATTTTCTAGCCGTGCGCGGCATCAGCGATGTGGTGGGCATCATGGGCCTTCCTATAGAAGAATATGATTTACCCGATGCCTTTGAGAAAAAATTATTGCTGGCCATTGTTGGCGCTGCAGGTCTCAGCCAGGAAAGTTTGCGCTTAAAAGAAGAAAACGTCGAATGCGCACCGCAAACACCAACCCGTTTTACCTAAAGGCCGTGCGCGGCAAGGCGGTCTGAATAGGAAAGGAGACTCACCATGCAAGACCTTTTAATGATCGGTATGATAGGTTTGGGTTTTTTGTCGGTACGCCTTTTTCTCTTTTGGTGCGCGCGGCAAGTGGAAAATAAAGATGGTTTATAAGGAGGCTGACCATGCTTTTTCTATCTATTGTTGTTTTATTTTTGGCCGGCTATTTGGTGTATGCCCTGGTGCATCCTGAAAATTTTTGAGCCGCCATTTGATTAGGGAGGAACCATCATGTTACAAGTGGCACTGACATTGATCATTTACATGATTTTTGTCATTCCGGTGGGACATTATGTGTACCATGTGGCTTCAGGAAAACACACCCTCGGCGATCCATTCTTCAATCGGGTGGATGGCTTTCTGTATAAATTGGGCGGTGTGCAGCCTGAAAAATCCATGAACTGGAAAACCTATGCCTCATCGCTCATCACCACCAACGCAGTGATGATCTTATTGGGCTACCTTATTTTGCGTCTTCAACACCTTGCACCTTTTAATCCCAACGGCATTGACAACATGCCCCCCGCGCTGGCTTTGAACACCATCCTCAGCTTTATGACCAATACCAATTTACAGCACTATGCGGGAGAAAATGGCCTCAGCTATTTTTCGCAAATGTTGGTGATTACCTTTATGATGTTCGTTTCCGCAGCCAGCGGCTATGCCGCCTGTTTGGCCTTTATTCGCGCATTGGCCGGAAAGACCAAACAAAACGTGGGCTGTTTTTATGCCGATCTCATCCGCATCATCACCCGAGTGCTCCTGCCTTTCTCCATTGCAGGCGGATTGCTTTTGGTGTGGCAAGGGGTGCCCCAAACGTTTTCCGGCAACATCATCGTAGAAACCTTGGAAGGCAGCCGACAGATAATCGGTTTGGGGCCGGTGGCCGCACTGGAAATCATCAAACATTTGGGAACCAACGGCGGCGGTTTCTTTGCGGCCAACTCGGCCACACCGATGGAAAACCCCACTATGATTTCAGATCTCATTGAAATGTACGCCATGATGCTCCTGCCCGGAGCCATGGTCATCACCTTTGGCAAAATGGTGGCCGATGCCCGACAAGGCACCCCATCGACACGCAACAAAAAAGAAGGACTCATTGCCCGTCTTTTCGGCAAAGAAGGGGCCTCCATCTTTTTGGCCATGAGCCTGCTCTTTCTCCTCGGTCTCAGCCTCTGCCTGTGGTCCGAAATGCAGGGCAATCCTCACCTGAACCAGCTGGGTTTGGCCGGTCCCCATGTGAGCATGGAAGGAAAAGAAACACGCTTCGGCGTGGAGCAATCCGCCCTCTTTACCACCGTCACCACGTCCTTTACCACCGGTACAGTGAACAACATGCACGACACCCTTACGCCGCTGGGCGGCTTGGTGCCCATGCTTCATATGATGCTCAATGTGGTATTCGGCGGCAAGGGCGTGGGCTTGATGAATATGCTCCTTTACTGTATTTTAGCGGTTTTTATCTGCGGCCTTATGGTGGGACGCACGCCCGAATATCTACAGAAAAAAATTGAAGGGCGAGAGATGAAACTTGCTGCGTTGACCATCCTCATCCATCCGGTGCTTATTTTATCCTTTACCGCCTTGGCGCTGAGCACCGAAGCCGGACGCGCAGCCATCACCAATCCCGGATTTCACGGCTTAAGCCAAGTGCTTTATGAATATGCCTCATCGGCAGCCAATAACGGTTCCGGTTCTGAAGGATTGGCCGATCACACCACTTTCTGGAACATCACCACCGCACTGGTTATGTTTTTCGGCCGCTATTTGCCCATTGTGCTCCAGCTGGCCATTGCCGGCTCTCTTATGGCCAAAAACCCTGTTAAAGCAACATCAGGCACATTGGCCACCCACACGATGGGTTTTGCTGTCATATTGGTATGTGTTGTCTATATTTTTGCTGCCCTCACATTTTTCCCGGTGCTCTCACTGGGCCCCATTGCCGAACATCTGACGCTTTGGCATTAAGAGGATGATATCCATGCGTAATATAAAAAACCAGAACATGCTCACCGGCGACATGATCGCCCAAGCACTTCAAGACGCGGTAAAAAAATTAAATCCGCGCTACATGATGAAAAATCCTGTGATGTTTGTGGTAGAAATCGGTTTTTTCATCACCGTGTTATTGGTTGCCGCACCTAATTTGTTCGGTGCCACCAAAGAGCCTCTGCGGGCTTACAACGCAATAGTGGCCCTGGTGCTTTTGTTTACAGTGCTCTTTGCCAATTTTGCCGAATCGTTGGCGGAAGGCCGCGGTAAAGCCCAAGCCCGGAGCCTGAAAAAAACACAAAAAGACACCCGTGCCCGTCTTTTAAGCGACACCGGTCAAGAAACCATCGTCCAATCCAGCAGTCTCCAAAAAGGCGACGTGGTCTTGGTGGAGGCCGGAGAAATCATCCCCGGTGACGGCGACGTCATCGAGGGGGTGGCTTCTGTAGACGAATCGGCCATCACCGGCGAGTCGGCACCGGTGGTGCGCGAAAGCGGCGGCGATTTTTGTTCCGTCACCGGCGGCACCACTGTGGTGTCCGACTATTTGAAAATCCGCATCACGTCTGAAGCGGGCCACGGTTTTTTAGACCGCATGATCGCTTTGGTAGAAGGCGCCTCTCGCCAAAAAACACCCAATGAAATCGCCCTGAATACATTGCTGGTATCGTTGAGCCTTATCTTTTTAGCGGTGATTGTCACCCTCTATCCCATCGCCGCCTATAGCGGAATCCACCTATCTCTTTCCGCCCTCATTGCGCTTCTGGTCTGCCTTATTCCCACCACCATCGGCGGGCTTCTGTCGGCCATCGGCATTGCCGGTATGGACCGCGTGACCCGCTTTAACGTCATCGCCATATCGGGCAAGGCCGTGGAAGCATGCGGCGATGTAGACACCATGATTCTCGACAAAACAGGCACCATCACCTTCGGGAACCGATTGGCGGCAGATTTTATTCCTGTGGACGGTGTCTCTAAAGAAGCGTTGATGACCGCCGCTGTCCAAACCAGCTTCGGCGACGACACGCCGGAAGGCAAATCCACATTGGATCTGGCCCGTCAGCTGGGAGATGCCACTCTGCAAGACGGCGGCGCCACCTTCATTCCATTTACAGCACAAACACGCATGAGCGGCGTGGACTTGGCAGACGGCACCTGTCTGCGCAAAGGAGCCTCAGACGCGGTCCAAGCCCACGTGAAAAAATTAGGCGGACAAATTCCTGCAGATCTATACAGCCGCGTCGAACAAGTATCCGCGTTGGGCGGCACGCCGTTGGTGGTATCGAAAGATGCCCGCATTTTAGGCGTCATCTATTTGAAAGACACTGTAAAACCCGGTATGGCCGAGCGCTTTGAGCGCTTGCGGGCCATTGGCATCAAAACCATCATGTGCACCGGCGACAATCCTCTGACCGCTGCCACCATCGCCAAAGAAGCCGGTGTAGACGGCTTTGTGGCCGAATGTAAGCCGGAAGATAAAATAGACGTCATCAAAAAAGAACAGAGTGAAGGAAAAATTGTGGCCATGACCGGTGACGGAACCAACGATGCGCCCGCTCTGGCACAGGCCAATGTGGGTCTGGCCATGAATTCGGGGACCGCCGCCGCCAAAGAAGCGGCCAATATGGTGGATTTGGATTCGGACCCCACCAAAATTTTGGAAGTGGTGGAAATCGGCAAACAATTGTTGATGACCCGCGGTTCCCTCACCACCTTTTCCATCGCCAACGACATCGCCAAATATTTTACCGTCATTCCGGCCCTCTTTATGACCGCCATTCCGGCCCTTTCCGTACTGAACATCATGCACCTCAGCACCGGTTACAGCGCCATTTTGTCGGCGCTCATCTTCAACGCCCTCATTATTCCCTGCCTCATTCCGCTGGCCATGAAAGGCGTAACCTATCGGCCCATGGCATCGGCTAAACTGTTGGCCCGCAATATGTTCGTCTTTGGTCTGGGCGGTGTTGTCACGCCCTTTGTGGCCATTAAGCTGATTGATATGTGTGTCACGCCGGCACTCCATCTGCTTGGCA
>JAEZVS010000090.1 GCA_023443145.1 Bacillota bacterium
CCGCCGCTCCAGGTTTTTCAGGGCCTGGAAGACAGAGACTTGCTTGACAGCCGCAACAGCCACGAATATTTGCGTCTGATGGATGCATGGGATGATTTCTATATTCAGGAAGTGCTGCGCCTGGGTCGTGAAGTGCTTTATTTTGACTTACTCTCTCACATTGCCGGGGTGCATCGGGTGGCGATGACGGTGGGTACACAATTGAGAGATGCCGGCATTCATGTGGATTTGCCATTGCTTTCAGGCGCCGCACGGGTGCACGACATCGGCAAATTTGGCTGTCGAAATGAAGCCGAGAGACGCCGCATGGCTTATTTACATTATTATTATACAGAGCAATGGTGCCAGCATCAGGGTATAGACCACATCGGCCACATTGCGATGAACCACTCCACCTGGGATTTGGAGCTGGAAAATCTTTCGGTGGAATCCCTTCTCTTGATTTATGCAGATTTTCGCGTGAAGGCCGCCCCAGGACCTCGGGGAGAACGCGAGAAAATGAAAATTTACAGCTTGGACGATTCTTTTGCGGTCATTTTAAACAAGCTGGACAATGTAGACGAAAAAAAACGCGCCCGTTATCAACGGGTATACAATAAACTGGCCGATTTTGAAGCCTATCTCAAAGATTATGGCGTGGATGTGAGTTTGGGTGAGCGCAAGCCGCCGACGCCGCGTCCTCTCTGGCTGGGCATGATTCGCGGCGAAGATACGCCCGATACGTTTAAATTTTTGGCTATTGAGCACAACATTCGCATTATGGACACCCTGGCCGATGGAGAACATTTGCAAAATATGCTGGAGGCTTTGCGCACCAGCGGGCAGGCGGTGGATATTCGCGCCAATTTGAACATTTTTGAAGAATACATCACCTATATGACCCACGCCCAAAAAGAGCTCATCAGCAGTTATCTGATCGAGATGCTCATTCACCCGGAAGGGGACATTCGCCGCCAATCGGCACGGCTTTTGGGTGCTATTTTGGCCACCTTTGATGAGCGGTTCAGCAAATGGCTTCCTGACGAAGGGGTGCGCACGGTGCGCGGTCGACGCGCCATCGATTTGTGGCGCGGGCTCTTGTTGCATATTTTCTCGCCGGATCAAAAGCTGGGAGAACGCTATCGCCGCTTTCAGGGCTATGCCTTTCAGTCGGTGATTGCCAGTTTGACCGAACATCTGGCAGAAGACGATCGGCGGCCGTTTTTAGAAGCCCTCATCGGTTTTTACGATCCGGATATCACCGACGAACTGACCATTTTTATTTTGTTGGATGCGTTGACGGAGCTTCCTTTTAGCGAAATGACCGAGGGCGAAAAGCGTCAGATTGAGCGTTTTGTGCGGGCTCAGTTGGGACGAGAAAATTTGGAAATTCGTCTCACGGTGTTGAATTTTTACGAAATATTTTTGTCGGCCTCTTCTTTGGGGATAGAGGAAGCGTCGGCGTTGTTGTCGATGATGGATCAGACCGTTCCTCTTTGGGAGGGGGAAGGTTTTTTAAAAGCCCACATTGTGACGTTGCTTACCAACAAACCAATGGAGGTGCCCCCTTTCCGAGCGTCGGAAGTGTTTTTGGAAAACCTGAAAACGTCCACGCCTTGGCAGGCGAAAGCGGTGAATATTCGACGTCTGAAAGATGCCTTGGATACCAATCCGTCTCTCAACCGACTGCATGTGGCGCTCCATTTGTCCAATCTTTTGAAAGTGAGCGAACAGATTGCGGTGCGCCATGCAGCCGGTCAGATGCTTTGCGATATGGCCCCCATGCTTTCAGTGGAAGAGATCAATGAAGTGGTGGTGGAACTTTACCGCGGTTTGGAGATGGATTCTTTCGAGTTCACCAAATACATTCCTGAATACTTGGCGCGCTTTGCAGCCCATCTGCCGCCCAGTGAGCACGACGAATTTGTTTACTCTTTGGCTGAACTTTTGGATGTTAAAAACGAGACGGTGGCCGAATTGGCTCTTTCCACCATGGCGCATGCCATTGCCTCTTTCGAAGAAATGAGTGAAGTGCGTCATCTCTCTGAAACGTCTTATCATAAAAGGCTGTCTCGAATGATGGGCTATATTATGAAAGGCCTTTCCGGATATCATGAGAGTTTGCGTATTGAGGCACTGAACGTGATTGCAACGGTGCTTTTCGGCAATGATGACCTTTCGTTGGATATGAAACGCGATATGTTTGATATTGTCTACAAGCGTCTTCTCATTTTGATGACCCGCGATGAAGAATCGCGAGATGTGGTGTTTTACGGCCATGCCAATGCGTTTAACCAAATTTACCGATTTTTGAGCGATTATCTTTATTTGCATGACGAGCTGCCGCTGGTGGAAATTGAAAAAGCCGCCTTCTTTCCCGGCACCTTTGATCCGTTTACACTGGGCCATAAGGAAATTGTGCACACCATTCGTTCGTTGGGCTTCGAGGTATATATTGGTCTCGATGAATTCAGCTGGAGCAAAAATACCCAACCCACTGAAATTCGCCGGAATATTTTACAGATGAGCGTGGCAGGCGAAGAAAATGTCATGCTTTTCCCGCCGATTTTCCCCGTCAATATAGCCAATCCCGGCGATTTGGAACGCCTTGCCGCTCTCTTTGAAGGCCGCGACCTTTATTTGGTGACGGGTTCTGATGTGGTGAGGGGCGCTTCAGCTTATCAGGAGGCACCTACGGCAGGTTCGGTGCACGGTTTCAATCACGTGATCATCAACCGGCCGGCGGACGGGCTCACCTCGGAAGAGCGTGAGGCTGCCATTGCCTGCATCAATGGCAAGGTGGAAGTACTGAATCTTTCTGACGACATGGAAGGCGTGTCTTCCACAGCCATTCGTGCCAATATTGATTTAAACCGCGACATTTCGCATCTCATTGACCGCATGGCTCAGAATTACATCTATGACAACAACCTTTATCTGGGTGAACTTAAGATGAAAAGCGTGCAGCAACCGGTTGCCACCAAGGTTGATGTTCGACAGGGTGTTGCTGTGGATCGTCGGGTATTTGCCGATAATGCAAATCTGTGTCAGACTCTCGCCGCCGACATGGGTGCGCAGAATACCTTGGTTTGCACCCAAGAAGGCGCCGGTGCTCAGGCGGCGATGGTGGCGGAACTGGTGGCGGCGCCCCATTTGTTCGATGCTTTAGGTTCGCGAGCGGTGGCCGGTGCATTGCGGCGCACCGGGGCCAGTTTGTTTGTCGTTCTTTCCCGATTACAATCCACCGATGCGCAACCGCAAAATGTGCAGCGGGTGTTTACCCAAGCCCTCCTTTGGGCTATGGGCCAGGGTGCGACCTGTGCGGTGTATGCAGGCGGACCTCAGGAAGAGTTGGCCCTTGTCCGGCCGGTGCTGTGGCGGCACGGTTTTCAACCGCTGATGGATACCGAAGACGGCTGGTACGAAATTGTGGACATGCGCATGCCGAATCTTCTATCCAACAATGTGCGTACGCTCTTGAAAGAACCTTTCGCCAGTATGCCGGAAGTGCAGCAGGTGGCTTTTGATGCGCATTGCCGCTTGCAGCAAAGCCTTACGGAGTTTTATCCCGGAGAACTGGTTCTTTCCTATGATGCCCATCTTTTGGAAAGTCAGCTGGCCGAACTCATCAGCCGAGAAAACGGCGTACCGATACACCAAGGCAAAAAGCGGGTGTTGGGACCGGCCATGTGCGTGCCTTACGGCCATCTTTTGCGCCATGCCTTGGTGGCCAACACGGTGACGCGGCCTCTTTTTGTGCAACGCCTTTATGGCGCCAATATGCGCGATATGAATGTATCGCCGCTGCCGTATTACAACAGCATGGAAAGCCAGGCCTTGATTCTCCATTCCTTTAAGCGGCCGGTGGTGCTGACCGATGAGGTGTTTAACCGTGGCCGCACCTTTGAATTGCTTTTGCCCCATTTACAGGAAGCGGATGTTGCCATTGACTCGGTTGCCACAGGCATTATGACCGCAGCCGGACGCGACTTATTGGAAGAGCTGGGCATCACCCACCACGCGATTCACCACCTTCCCAATATTCGTTATTGGCTGGTGGACAGCAAGGCTTATCCTTTTATGGACGGCTACAGCCGCTCTGATAAAAGTGCCCACGTGATCCGAGGCATTGAGCAGGCTGTCAATCCGGTGCTGCCGTTTGCCGCGGCCCCCTTCTTCAGCGATCAGAATGTAGATGTGGCGTGGCGCTACTCCAAGGTGTGTTTGGACAACGCCCGGGACATTATGTCCACGTTGGAGCGGATTTATCAACATAAGCATGAGCGGAGCTTGACGCTGCAACGCCTGCCGGAAGTATTCCGCCGCTCGATGATGCCCGACCCCGGCGCCCATATGCAATATGACTTCACCCAAAGCCCGTCGACATATATTGCACAAGATCTGAGCCGGCTCGATTATTTGGCCAACATGATGCCTGTACTTTCTTAAGGAGGATATTCATGAATGCATTTCGTTACAATCACTGGCGCTTGCTGAGCGCCTTGCCGCTGGAAGCACCTTTTGAACCCGCCACGCTGGAGGAGGTGTGTGCCGGTGACGGCCCCATATATCTGGTGGTGCGTGCCGATGCCCGCCGCCATACAGCGGTGTGGCATCTTCAGCATCCGGCGGAACTGATCAGAACGGATCGGGGGCTCTGGCTGCTTTCTCAAAAAGAAATTCATGCTGTGGATGTGTCGGCGGTGGATCCTCGCCTTATTGAAGCGGTAAAGGCCGGCCGCGTATGGGCGGTCAATCAAAATTGGGACAACTGGCTGGTGCTGGCGGAAGAAGCCACGCGCGGGGTTCGGCGTCCGACACGGATTCAACTGGCAGCTTTAGGCAATGTGGGCAGCACCGCATTATTGTCGCTGGCCCTTCTGGCCAAAGATGATGTGGCCCATATTGGGGTTTACGATCCCAATGAGCCGCTGACCGCCCGATGGGTGGCAGAGGTCAACCAATGCGCCTGGCCTTTTCAGCCCCGCGACATTCCACCGGTGTATATGCTGTCGGAAGAGCGGCTTTTTGAAGACTGTGATGTATTTATTTTTGCCGCCACGGCAGGTATTATGGCGCCGGGCCAGGAAAAAGGTGACGTGCGTCAGCTGCAATATGAGCAAAACAGCCGCTTGGTGGCCCATTATGCAGCATTGGCACGAGACCAGGGGTTTAATGGACTTTTTGTGATTTTATCCGATCCGGTGGAGCGGCTTTGTCAGGCGGCGCTGCGGGCCGGCGGTCCCGATGGAGAGGTGGCCACTGCTCGTGATTTGCGGCCGGGACAAATTGTGGGCAGCGGTCTCGGCGTCATGCACAGCCGGGCTCTGGTGGCCGCCAGCCAGTCGCCGGAAGAGGATGCCGCCCGACGCTACCTCAGTCATGGCCGCGCCTTTGGTTGCCATGGGGATGATCTGGTTTTGGCCAATGATCCGTCTTTTTATGATGATCGGGCCAGCCAACGCTTGAGCGAGACGGTGCGGCACATGAACATGAATGTGCGGGCCTTGGGCTATAAGCCCTATGTGGCGCCGGCCGTATCCAGCGGCGCCATGGCGCTGCTGTCGATGATACGAGGCGACTGGCACTACAGCACCGTTTTTCTGGACGGCATTCACTATGGCTGTGCCAATCGCCGCGTCGGCCTTTCTCCGGATGTGGAGGCCACTCAGATGGATGAAGCGCTCTTTGCCCGTATTCATGAAAGTTTTCGGCATTTGAAAGAGCTGGTGGCTGACGATGAAAAGCGTGAATGCGGTGGGCGCTGATACGCTGACACTGGTCCTTCCCCATACCCCCGATGCGCCAACAGCGCCGCGATTGGCGGCGGTGTTGGATCAAACTTTGCCGGCTGCAGTGCGATGCATCACCCGGGTGGATGAATTGGATACGGTGCGCGGAAGCCGTCTGTTCTTTGCCATTGCTTTAGACGAAGGCGGTATGAACATCGGTTTGGATGAGATGAAACATTATCTGGCCCTACACCCCGATCTTTTGGAAGGCTGCACCGCCGTCATGATGGTGGATGGCCCCGATGCTCTTTTTACCAAAAGTGTGGCGCGGGAAATGGTTTTTCGCGCCAATCGGGCCGGATGCGCCTTCATATCCAAGCCTCTCATTGAGGCCACCGGGGATCTTTACAATTTTACTCTTCGGGCGGAGCTTTTGGGCACGTCGTTGCATGAAGCCTATATCTATCATGTGTCGGATCTTGTCAAGCGTCTGCTGCAAAGCGATTCAGGATCGGGCGAGACAGAGAC
>JAEZVS010000105.1 GCA_023443145.1 Bacillota bacterium
GCCATTCCCATGAGATACATACTGGAGATGGTTAATACAGTCACCAACACATTCGCCAGCGTTGCAATAAGAATAGAAAACCACTTTGGTTTCATACAACCCAATAAACGAACAATTGTAGCAGACATACGGACATCATCCATTTGCTCGTTCCTTAAGTCTTTATATTTTATGTATGAACGACTCATGCATGCAACGCCTCCCCTCTCAGCTGACTATTGGCGATTTGCCGATACGCCTCATTATTAATAAGCAAGGTGTCATGATGTTCAAAGCCGGAAATTCGTCCATCCATGATAAATATCACTCGATCGCAACGCGCCATCGTAGATATGCGATGGCTTACAATCAGCTGTGTTTGATGATGCTTTTCCTCATCTAGATATGTTAAAATTTGATCTTCCGTGATGACATCCAATGCGCTGGTCGCATCGTCAATGATTAGAATTGGCGGCTGCATTAAAAACACACGTGCCAAGGCCAAGCGTTGCTTTTGGCCACCGGATAAATCGAGTCCGCGCTGTTTCAAATCGCGATGTGCATTGGATCGGAAAAGTTCGTCTAATTGTGCTGCTTGCAATGCGTCCTTCATATCTTCTATCGTTGCATCAGGCCGGGCAAGTCGAAGATTTTCTTCTATACTCCCTGACAGAATCATGCTCTCCTGACTGACGAAGCCAATCATGTGGCGCAGTGATTTCAAGGACAAATTTTTGATATCAACACCACCAATTAGTATATGTCCGTCAGTAGGATCGTAAAGTCGAGGAATCAAAGAAACCAAAGCACTTTTGCCGGATCCCGTTGCGCCTATAATTCCAATGCGTTCATTTGCTTGAATGCTAAGACTAATGTCCTTTAAAACCGAGGGTTGTTGTGTTTCATTGTATGAAAACCATACATTTTGAAAGGTGATATTAAAGAGAGAGGGTAGATGTTCATCATGGCCGTCTGTTAACATTGGATTGGTTTCAAACACTTCTTTTATTCGGTCAATAGACACTTTGGCGCTGGAAATCATGATGAAAACCATTGCGGACATCAATACAGCATTTAAAATTTGTGACATATATGTTACAAAAGCCATAATCTTACCAATTTCCAGTTGACCTGCCGCTACTTGGTAACCGCCCATCCACAAAATGGCCACCATAGAAAAGTTAAAGATAATCATGATGAAGGGCGATAAAATCAAATTATTAAGTTGCGCCTTTAAAGTATGTCTGTAAAGAGTGAGATTTTTTTCGCGAAAATCGAGATTGGCTTTTGTTTCCTTGCGGAAGCCTTTTATGACGCGAATACCCAATATGCTTTCTCGCACATGAGCATTCATTATATCCAAACTTTTTTGAACAAGTGGATAGATTTTCAAAGCCCGATGCATCACAAAAGCAAGGCATAAAAAAAGGGCAGGTATCGCAAAAAGAAAAATGATGGATAAAGACGCACTCAAACGCATGGCAAAGACCAGTCCGCCTATCAACATAAAAGGAGAACGGAAGAAAATTCTTTGGGCGGTAAGCAGCAAGTTTTGAATTTGCGACACATCATTTGTCAAGCGTGTGATAAGTGTCGAAACCGATAGTTGATCCAGTTCGTAATGAGAAAATGCCAACACATGGCGAAATAGATCTTCTCGGAGCAATTCGCCAATTTTAGCGCTGGACTTGGCCGACAAAAAATAGCTGATGATGGCACAAAGAAATCCCAGTATCGAAGTGATAAACATAAGAAATGAATAACGAATAATGTATGATGGATCACTTTGACCGATTCCGCGGTCAACGATCATTGCCATTAATGTGGGCTGCATCAATTCAAATATGACCGCAAAAAACATGAATACCACAACCAAAATGATCAGTCTTGATTGGGCTTTTAAATACTTCCATAACAGTTGCATACAAAACCTCCATAATATGGTGCAGGATATAAATCAGCACCAACTTTTCATATGCACGTGAAAACTCTATTTACAGTCTAACCAAAAGGTGATCGAAATAAACAATGGCACACCAAAAACATATAAATCTCGTAAATCTACGAGAAGATGTGCACACCTCAGTTTTTATTCGAGGTCGCAACAACAGGTGATTTTTCATTTTTCCATAAACGGCAAGGGCTTCTTTTTGATCTTGAGACAGTGCCGTCAAGAAAACACCACCATTTCTCTCAACATTTAAGCGGCTCAAACTTTACAAACGACATGAGACCCGCTATACTAAACAATGTAAAATGCGCCCGTAGCTCAGTGGATAGAGCGTTGCCCTCCGGAGGCAAAAGCGTAGGTTCGACTCCTATCGGGCGTATGGTGTAAAAAACCTCAATCCGTCTTTATGAAGGATTGAGGTTTTTATATATAATAATTATTCGTCGCAGATGGCATCACCAATGGAAGAACGGATGATCAAGTCTGCTCGTGAATCTCGTGGTGTGGGATCGCGATTGATGAGCACCAGCTTGTCGCCTTTAAAATAGTCTAAAAGCCCGGCTGCGGGATAGACAACCAAAGAGGTTCCGGCCACAATAAGAAGATCTGCTTGGGCGATCAGATTTACCGAACGCATCAATACGTCTTGATCAAGGGCTTCTTCATAAAGCACCACATCGGGCTTAATAATGCCGTGATCTTTTGGGCAATGCGGTACATTTGTCTCCGAATTTAGTATAGCATCCAAATCATAGTGTGCATGACAAGTCATGCAGCGGTTAGAAAGAATAGAGCCATGGAGCTCCAGCACATTTTTGCTGCCGGCCATCTGATGAAGACCATCGATGTTTTGAGTGATGATGCCGTCAAGCTTACCGTCGGCTTCCCATTTTGCCAGTGTGCGATGGACGCGGCTGGGACCTTTATTCGGTGCGAGCATCACATGTCGATAAAACTCAAAAAATGCTTCCGGATGGGTGTCAAAAAATGAGCGCGACAACATGGTTTCGGGCGGATAAGAAAATTGCTTTTGGTTGTATAGTCCGTCTTCGCTTCGAAAATCAGGGATGCCACTTTCGGTAGACACACCGGCGCCACCAAAAAAAACGATATGGTGATGTGTGTTGAGCAGTTCTTTCAATTCTTGATGCATAATATCACCTCTATTTATTGTCAACTCATTTTAGCTATATACTAAGCATAACGGTTATTTAAGAAAACGTCAAAGGTGGTTTTGTTATTCTCATGTTTCATATTGTATTGTTTGAACCGAGGATCCCACAAAATGTAGGAAATATTGTGCGCACATGTGCGGTTACCGGTGCGAGATTGCATCTCATTAAACCCTATGCTTTTACGATCACCGACAGGCGATTAAAGCGTGCAGGGTTGACGTATTGGCATATTTCAGATATTGTAGAATACGACAATATGGACAGCTTTTTTAAAGAAAATACTGATAAACGTATGTTTCTTTTAAGCAGTAAAGCAAAGAAAACATATTCTGAAGTGCGCTTTCAACACGATGATATGTTTATTTTCGGACGTGAAGATACGGGCGTACCTGATGAAGTGCATACGCGTTTGAGAGATCACACCCTGACAATTCCAATGCGTCCACACCCGGAAGCACGCTGTCTGAATTTGTCTAACTCAGTAGCGATTGTTCTTTACGAAGCGCTTAGGCAATCTCATTTTTCTGAAATGGAGTCAATATGGACATCTTAGATCGAATGGCACCAATGGACACTTTTGCAGTAAGGACCACATCCATTCGTCTTTTTGGCCGACAAGCATATGATGTCTCTCCGATAAAAGATGGCGATGTGCCCACAATTGTATTTTACCATGGCTGGGCATCAAATGCGAAAAGGCAGATTTTTCGAGCGCAAATATTGGCCAGCTGGGGCTATCGTATATTTGTTTACGACGCCTTATCGCATGGCAGGGATGATTCTGTGGAATATGGCAAAGCTTTTTCTCTTGCGCACCATTTTTGGAAGGCAGTCAATCATCATGTAACCATTTGGCCGCAGTTGATGGAGGTTTTGGAGCGAGATTACAGGTCCAATATTAGTCGAGTGTCTGTTATGGGACATTCAATGGGCGGCATCACTGTATTGGCATTAATGGCTGCTTATGATGATATTTTTGCAGGCATATCATACAATGGATGCAGCGATTGGGATTATCTAAATAACCATTTTTTAAAGATGAATCCGGAGTTTAGAGAAGCATATTGTAAAACTGACCGCATGAATAATGGCTCATATACTTTGGGCTGTTTTGTAAGTGTGTTGCAACAAAAAGAAACACTCATTAACAGACACTTGCTTTTAACCAACGGCGCTAATGATTTTGAGGTTCCAAAAGAAGGTAACGCTGAACTTTCTACTTTTTTAGAGTCAAAAAATCAATTAAAGAGATTCCACCATATTGTTTATCCTGAGGTGGGTCATGTTGTTACCGATCATATGCTCTTTGATGGCCTCGAGTTTTTACATCGAGCACATTGTTTTATATAGGAATTTAAAAAACGGAGGGGATCCTATGAAAAAGTTGAATCTTGCTGTAGTGGGAGCTACGGGAGCAGTTGGTCAAGAAATTCTTAAAGTTATGGAAGAAAGAAATCTCCCATTTTCATCGTTAAAGTTATTGGCCAGCAAACGCAGTGCAGGTAAATCCATTGATTTCATGGGCCGTACATACATCGTTGAGGAAACAACGCCCGAATCTTTTGATGGGGTTGATCTGGCTTTGTTCGCTGGCGGACCGGCCAGTCGTGAATTTGGTCGTTTGGCTCAAAGAAAAGGAACGGTGGTCATTGACAATAGCAGTACTTTCCGCTTAGACGACGATGTGCCTCTGATTGTACCGGAAGTTAATGGAGAGGATGCCAAAAAACATAACGGACTAATAGCCAATCCGAATTGCTCCACGATCTTATTGGTTGGCGCTATAATGCCAATTTACAAACATTCTAAGATTAAGAAAATTGTGGTAAGCACCTACCAGGCAGTGTCAGGTGCTGGTGTTGCAGGACTACAAGAGTTAATTGAGCAAAGTAAGCAAGTACTTGCTGGAGGAGAAATCCATCCGGATGCATTTAAATATCAAATTGCATTCAATCTCATTCCTCATATTGATGTGTGGCAAGGTGAATTTACTAAAGAAGAAACAAAAATGATTTATGAAACCCAGAAGATTTTAAATGATGACTCCATCGCCATCACGCCCACCGCTGTTCGTGTACCAGTGCTACGGAGTCATAGTGAGTCTATTTATTTAGAAACGGAAGATGTGATCACTTCGGAAAAAGCTCACGAACTTTATAATGATTCTCCTTTTGTTGTGGTACAAGACGATCAGGAAAAAAATCTTTATCCTATGCCGATTACAGCCACCGGCACAGATGATATTTATGTGGGACGCATTCGTAAAGATCTTTATGATGACCATGCCATCAACTTGTGGGCATGCTTTGACCAACTGCGTAAAGGCGCTGCCACAAATGCCGTACAAATTGCCGAATTGTTATTAAAAAACGATTGGGTGTAGTGTATGGTATGCTGTTCTGAAAAGCAGCTTGATTATTTATAAAAATATTTTATTCGACAATTAAGTGAAACTGTTTCTTGTCGTGTATGGTATACTATAAAAAGATTCTGATATATCATCTAATTTTGCAGGTGAATAGAGGTGAATCTTTGCTCATGAAAGTTTTAACGTCAATAACGTATGCCGAGACAAGCGTCCCGAATGAATCTGGAGAAGACTTTCCGCAAGAAGCGGGCACACTTTATCATTTTCCAATGAACTATTCGGTTTTGGGACAGCGTTTGGCGCTGCTTTTGTATGATAAACAAGTGAAATTGTTTGAGCAGGATAAAATCACTATTGTATTCAGCACATATCTAGAGCCGGGCACCACTGATGAGAACGGCCGGTTATCCCATAATGGCTCGCGTTACATCACAATTGGTGTATCTGCCAATGCATTTAATACGATGACCTATGATGATCGCATAGCATATCTTTTAAAGACCACAAAAGATATTCTGGAAGCCCAAGATGTAGCGGGACAATATCACCAGGATATAGAAGAGGCCGTTTCACAGGTCTTACTTGGTGGTGAAGAACTGGACCTTGTCTACCAGCGTAAAAAAGATCAAAAAGTTGAAGTAGATGTATTGCTTAATCTTTTTGATAGTGGCATGTGCCGCATATCTTCCATTATAAAATCAAGTGACGGGCGCACCATTCAACGTGATCACGTAGATGACGTACATTGCTTATCCGTTGCACAGCAAAGATGCGGCAGTATTTTAATAAGAAAAAATAAGATTATTATTAAGCCTCAAAAAAATATTCTTAGCAAAGAGTTTGAACCGATCGAAATCAATTATTAAATTTAATTTACATTTAAAATGCCGATTTCTCCCGGCGGGAAATCGGCATTTTTTATTGTAGGATGAGCAAATTATGTGTACAATATTTTCATGATATTGCAGAGATGACATTCGGGAGGTGACCACGTGCGTAGCATGACAGGTTATGGTGCTTATTCGGCGGAAAACAGCCGCTGGCAATGTGAGGTGACCATCCATTCAGTCAATCATAAACGCTACGATCTTCATCTCACCATGCCAAGCTTTTTACGTGAAGAGGAGCCGGACATTCGAGCGCAATTTGCTCAGAATGTGTTGCGCGGAAATGTAACCGCATCCATTATTTTTCGACCAACAGCGCAATCAAGCGGTTCTATATGTGTGAATGAGTCTTTGTTGCACAATATTTTAGAAACTGCAGAAAAATTTGTCGATCACTCCGAGAATCTTAAATTTACAGATGTATTGGCTGCTATGCAACTGCCAAACGTACTGACGGAATCACCTCCTGAAATAACGGAAGAAGACAAAACGCTTCTTTATTCTGTGTTGGCTAAAAGTTTAAAGAATTTTAAAGAGGCCACAGAAAAGGAGGGGCGTTATCTGCAAGAAGAACTTCAATTGCGACTTGGACATTTTGAAGAGGCTTATCGATCTTTAAAATTGGCGGCGCCCCGCGTCGAAATGCAATGCGAACAAAAACTGCGGGATAAGATGAATTCTTTTTTTCCAAATCAGGAATACGACGAAAAACGCTTATTAGAAGAGTTGGTTTATTATTTAAACAGAGTGAGTATCGATGAAGAGTTGGTACGCTTAGAGAGCCATCTAAAAAAAATTCATGAATTATTTGAGGAGCCGGGGGCCATTGGTAAAAATTGTGATTTTTATTTTCAGGAAATGAACCGTGAAGTCAACACCAGTGGTTCCAAAGTAAACGATGCGGAAGCATCTGTTGCTGTGGTTACAATGAAAACAATTTTAGATCAAATGCGCGAGCAAATCCAAAATGTTGTCTAACTGCACCTGAAATAGTTCCACCTATGTCTTAGAATGAGGATTTTATTATGACATTATCACACAAAAAAGCGGGCATATTGGTTGTTATGTCCGGACCGTCGGGGGCCGGAAAGGGAACTTTGTGTGCCCATCTCAGAGAGCAAATTCATTTGGAATATTCTATTTCTGCCACCACCCGTGCGCCGAGGCCGGGCGAGATTGACGGTACGGATTATTTTTTTATGACAGAAGAAGCTTTTAAAGAAAAAATCAAAGAAGATGGTTTTTTAGAGTGGGCCCAAGTATATAATAATTATTATGGCACTCCTTTAGATTACATTGAAGAAAAAATTGCAGCAGGCTGTGATGTGATGGTCGAAATTGATCCGCAAGGCGCCAAGCAGGTAAAGCTAAAAAACAATCAAGCGGTATTGGTTTTTATAATGCCGCCATCCTATCAAGAGTTGGAAAATCGCATTAGAGGACGTGCTACCGAAACAGAAGAGCAGATTATTAAT
>JAEZVS010000021.1 GCA_023443145.1 Bacillota bacterium
TGGAGCCGTCCGGTTGTTGAGCGGGCAAGGTGCCGCCATAACGTAGAATATCGATATAAGGAAAGGCCACATGCATGGCCATGGGACAAAGCTGACCTCTTTCGGTGTCAAAATCGAAAGAATCACCAATTTTATGGCCGCGATGACAGCCCATGGGGCCTTTGCGGTCCACCACGGTGAGTGTGATTTTCGGTTTTTTCATGGTCATATCCTCCAAAAATTTTCGCTGTATGGGCTTTTTTGTGGCGGCGTCGTAAAATAGGCCGCTTTCTTTCGGTGCCTGCTCAGAAGCTTCTTTTTTTATTATATCATAGGCATTTGCCGGGAGCCTTTCGATTTTGATAAATGAGCTATGCTTTGTGGCGAAGGGAAGGGCGGAACGTTCATTGAACTTTAAGATGAAGCGGTTTGATGTTTTAAAACCAATGCACGTTCTGTGGTTTCGAGGTGTCGCTATTTTGTTAAAACAAAACCCGGGCAAGCGGGCTTGTCCGGGTTATGGATATGAAGTGCAATTTTATGCTTTTAAGGCTACATAGCGATTGAGGATGGCGGCCAACTGGGCACGGCTTGCTTCGCCTTGAGGCGCCAGAACGTCCTGGCTCATCCCGCCGATGAGACCGGTGGTCACAGCCCAATTCATTTGACGCTCTGCCCATGGCGACGGTTGATCTTTAAAGGCCTTTAAAGCCTGATCATTTTGTGCCAGTGTTTTGCCTGTTTTTTCGTGATAATTGGCAAGCATGGCAGCCAGTTGTTCACGTGTGACAGGTGCCGTTGGCGCGAATACATCTTTTGACATGCCGTTGACGACGCCGGTTTCATAGGCCCATTGGATGCTCTGGTCGTACCATTCGCCGGCCGGCACATCTTTAAACGGCAGTTCTTTTTCTGCTTTGGGACTCCCTGCCAAGCGGTGGAGAACCGCAACAACCATTGCTCTTGTTACTGTGGCATCCGGGGCAAATTCTTTGTCCGACACCCCAACAAGGTATTTGGCCGCAACGGCTTTTTCAATATCGTCTTTGGCCCAGTGTTCATCAATATCAACAAACTTATTTGGTGGCGAAGCGGGAGGTATTGTTGGAGCGCCTTCTGCTTCATAAATGGGTTTGCCGTTCACGATGGTCGCCAATATTTTAATATCTTTGATGGTATTGGTGGGGACTTTAAGCGGGTTCTTGTCTAAAATAACCAAGTCTGCACGTTTGCCGACATCTATTGAACCGGCGACGTTTTCTTCACCGTTATGGTAGGCTGCATCAAGGGTTAATGCCTTTAAAGCTTCCAATGGGGTGATGCGTTGGTCAACAGAACGATATTTGTCGTCTTTTTTATATTCTGTGGTAAAGATATCACGGCCGGTGAAGGATTTTCTTTCTACTGCCGTTTGCAGCATCAGCATATTGTCAACCGGAAACACGGGTGCGTCGCAGTGCAAGGCAAAGCGCAAACCGTTGTTGACGGCGTCGCGGGTGGCGCTCATACGTGCTGAGCGTTCGGGGCCGAAGTAAATATCGCAATGGCGATCGCCGAGGAAATAGGGATGCATAATCAAAAATGACGGCAAGGCGTGAATGTCTTTCATTTTCTGAAACTGATCTTCACGTGAAAACTGGGTGTGAATGACCACATGCCGCATCAAATCAATATTTTCCGGCTGACGCAGGCTGCCGTCCTTAACACCTTTCCAAACGGCTTCATAAGCGGCAAGCACATCATCAATAGCTGCATCGCCGTTGCCATGAATGTAAATATTGTTGATTCCCGCCTGATGCGCACGGACCACATTCTCGATCAATTTTTCACGTGATACCCTTGGGTACGCTTTCCAGCCTTCCGGATATTCGCCTAAGGTATAGTATGGGTCCGTCATATAGGCGGTGCGCAATTGAGGAGAGCCATCTTGGAAATTTTTTATGCCGGTAATGGCTAATAAGTTGTCTTTGCCTGTGTATCGAACAGACTCTGTTCCGTTTTTAATGGTGCGATATATGTTTGCAGCATCATCCAGCTCGTTGAAATTAAACCAATAACTGACATGTTGTTTAACGTATCCTTCATCAATGGCTTTTTTATACATCTCATAAAAATGAGTGCCATTTCCTTCATTCACCGTCGTAAAACCAGCTTTTGCATAAATCTTGCTGGCCAGTGCAATAGCTTCTAACTGCTCTTGTTGGTTCAACTCCGGAATAAGCTTTTGTATCGGTCCCATAGCTGTTTCCCAAAGCTGACCATTTGGTTCTCCGTTTTCGTTACGGCCAATTTCGCCACCTTCCGGATCTGGAGTATCTTTAGTAATTCCAGCTAATTCAAGTGCCTTGTGGTTAACGACCATGTTATGTCCGGAAAAATGCGTAATGGCAACAGGTAATTCAGTTGACACCTTATCCAGATCATCGGCTGTTGGGTGTTTCTTTTCTACCATTTCTCCGTCATCATAACGCGAACCTAAAACCCAATTGCCTGGTTTTGTTATTTTAGCTCGCTCTTGTAACGCGGCAATTAATGCATCAATATTTTTAATATTTCCTACGGGTGGCGCATTTAATGGTACTTGAGAATATCTTTCTCTGCCCACCTTATAGAAATGACTATGGGCATCATAGAAGCCCGGAATGAGGGTATGGCCTTCTAAATTGACTGTATCTGCATTTTCACCTGCTGTTTTCTTTGCCTCAGTAAGGGCGCCCACTTGAATAATTTTACCATCTTTAACCACAATGGCTTCAGCTGTTTGATTTTTATCACTTACAGTAACAATGTCGCCGCCGGTATAAATGGTGGCTTTGCTCTCGGCCTTTGCTATTTCAGCCGGCAAGGCAACAGAAAAAACAAAAACAAAGGCCAAAAAAAATGCGGTTGCTTTTCTAAAGCTTTTTGTTCTGCTCATAATGGTCTCCTTTCTTAAACGACAATGCATATCATCAATATTATAAATACAGTTTATCGTATTTATAATTAAAATGCAAGGTATTTTCTGATAATTCCAATTTATATAGAAAGTATTTAGATGATAACCAGGGCCATAGACAATGATTTATTAGCGAAAATACAAATGAGATATATTTTAAGAAGGCATCCCTTTTAATAATGCATTCAATTTATCGGACTCATATGTGCTGCAGTGGTCCCAATTCGGGCAATTTCGTAGAAATTGCAAAAACTTATTTGACAAATATAAAACACGTAATATACTGGTTTTAAGAACGTTATAACACAAATCAGGAAAAGACATAATCGGTTTAACTGAGACGCATTTTCAGTGCCTCAATAAAAGGCGCGGTCAGCATTTTATCTCAAAAGGATAGGGAGAGGTGTGATCAACATGGCAGTTACAGAGAGAGTTGAAAAAATCCGTCAAAATTACGTAAACACCATGCCCCATATCTCGTATGAGCGAGCATGGGCGTGGACAAAATCGTTTCAGAGAACAGAAGGACAACCGCACATCATCCGCACGGCGCAGGCTTTTAAGGACACGTTGGAAGAACTTTCTGTCAACATATGGGAAGGCGAATTGATTGTCGGATCCAGTGGTGAATTTCGCAAGTGCGCCATTCTCACGCCGGAGTTTGGCTGGCTTTGGATCAACGATGAAATTGATACCTTTCCACAGAGAGGGCAAGATCCTTACGATGTCACCCCCGAGCAGGTGGCCTTCATTAAGGAAAATATTTTCCCTTATTGGAAAGGCCGATCTGTAGAAGAAGCCTTTCTTTCGCGTATTCCGGAAGATACGAAACGCATTGGTGTGGATACAGGCTTTATTGACACGGACTCAAAATGGCGCAACGGGATTGGCGAAATTTCGCCGGATTATATTGACGAACTGCTCCCCAAAGGGTATGGCGGCATTCGCGCCGAGGCGCTGTCTTATATGGACAAGTTGAATGAAGCGGTTCCCGAGGATAGAAAGAAAATAGATTTCTATCGTTCCATCATTCTTGTTTGCGACGGTATGATTGCTTTTGCCCACAGATATGCAGATAAAGCCGAAGAGATGGCGGCATCAGAGCAAGATCCCGGGCGAAAAGCGGAGTATCTGGAGATTGCGGAAATCTGCAAGACCGTCCCCGAACATCCGCCTAAAACATTCCGAGAAGCCGTTCAATTTGTTTGGTTTGTTCAACTTGGCGGCATTATTGCGGAAAATCCGCTGGCGTGGAACCCCGGACGCTTTGATCAATACATGTATCCTTATTACAAGGCCGATTTGGATGCCGGACGCATTGATTATGACACAGCGCTGGAACTGGTTCAGCTGCTCTGGCTCAAGTATTCTGAATGGGCCTGGACCATTTCTAAGAATACCGCCAGTTTCTTTGCGGGCTATACGAACTTTGAAAATTTAACCGTCGGCGGCACCAAGGTGGACGGCACAGATGCCACCAACACCATGTCTTATATGGCCATTCAAGCCAC
>JAEZVS010000022.1 GCA_023443145.1 Bacillota bacterium
GATCACCCCCGCGTGTGCGGGAGAAACAGACCGTGCTGCCTAAAGTACGTTCTCAAGCCGGGATCACCCCCGCGTGTGCGGGAGAAACTTCCCGTTCTTCCTGTGAGAGTTTGGCCAGGCGGGATCACCCCCGCGTGTGCGGGAGAAACTTTCTTGCAATCCTGCGGGTACTTTCTTTTCTAGGATCACCCCCGCGTGTGCGGGAGAAACAGTTAAAAATGGCTATAAATAAGCCTACTTTTTTAAACGTGCTTCAAATCCATTTACTTTTGATCCTAATTCGTAAATAAGCATGGCATCCTGCAATGCTCTGTGGGGCACTTTTTTATTGATCCCATATTCTTTCAATACTGTTTGCAATTTATAGTTATCTAAAGACGTCTTTTCTGTTTTTATCAGCTCCATCAAATCCAGTGTCTGATTTTTTAGTTTATTTTGATGCAATCGTGCGAGCCCGGCGTTGATAAAAGAAATGTCAAAGTCGATGCAATAACCCACAATTGGATTATTTTGGATAAAAACCAGCAGCCGTTCCAGCGCTACTTTTAGGGGAATGCCTTCCATCGAAAGTTTTTCATTCGTTATCCCTGTCAAAGCAACAATGCTTGGGTTTAGTTGATGCTCCGTTTGTACATACATTTGCAAGGTTTCTAAATGATTGCCCGTCACTTTGACAGCGCCGATCTCAATAATATGATCGTTTTTATTGTTCAGCCCTTCCGTTTCAATGTCCAGCACAATATAGCTTGGCCCTTTTCTAGGGGCGTGTTCACGGGATGGTTTTATTCCTGAATATTTTTTCTTCTTTTGAAAGGCCGCCGCACGGCTGAATCCTGCTTTCAGTTCTTTTTCCTTTTTTACTTTCCTAGGATAAAGTACCAGTTCTATGCCGTCAAAATCTATTTTTTCTCGGTTGCTGTTGTATATATCAAATGTGTATCCCAATTCATTACGACTTTTGTAGCTAATGGTGGCCTCTCCGCCTCTCAAATTATCTTTAACGCGGTGCCAAAGTTCTTCGCGTACTTTGGCGTTGAAATTGCCCACATAAACCCCGGTGGCAATTTCTTGCATCCATTTTGTAAGGTCACCTCTAAGCGATGATGGCACCTTACTCAACGTTATAACGGTCATGGGCACTGGAATCACCTTCACTGTAGTTCATGCCAAAGGCCATACACTCTTCTTTATCATCCCAAAGATGGAGATCCATAGCTGTGATTTCATCTTCTTTATCTACATCCAGTAGATATTGCAGGTCTTGCACAATGCGCTCCATCAGTTTTTCCTGGGCCATTTTGTCTCGCATTTTATGTCGCGTCTTTTTGCCTATGTCTCCTTCTGCTTCCATTTCTTCGGCCACCGCTTCGAAAGCTATTGGAATGGAAATGTCGGCTTTATACAAATCCGCCACATCATACACAAAGGATAAATCGTGACCGGCGTGAATAAAACCCAATCCGGGCGAAATGCCCAGGGCACATATGACACCGTACACCAAGCCATACAACGAAAAATGTGCAGATGACAAGGCTTGATTAATGGGCGTACCGCCTTCGTAATCATTCGGATCATAGCTTCTGCCATTCCATTGCACATGATATTTTTTGGACATTTTACGATAGGTGGCACGCACTCTGGCACCTTCTCGGCCACGAAGCTGTTGCATGGTTAATTTGGAGACATCTTCTTCCGGAAAACGCATTTGATACATTTTTCTAGCCACATGTAATCGTGTACGCGTGTTGGAAACGAGTTTTGCCTGTTTCTCTAAAAATCGATTGGAATGGGTGAGCGCTCGGCCATGTGCATAATGGCGCACACCACGCTCGCCCACCCAAACCAGAGCTGTTCCCACATCACCTATGAGTTCAACGGCACGGTGACTGATGTCTGTTCCGGGACCCAATAGCAATACGCCCACCATAGCTGCCGGTATTTTCACAATTCCTTTTTCATTGGCAACCGTTATGGCGCTATCTTGTCTGTTGATTTTGGCATGTTCAATATATAAAAAGCTCACCCGATCTTTTATTCTTGGGAGCTCTTTTAACTCCGTTTTCTTTGCGCCGGCTTCATTAATCATAAAAACACCTAGTCTCTTATGGACTTCATAACCGTTATCATCCCACAGCCGTAGGCTTTTCTTTTTCCCAGACCGTTTATTAGAACATCTTGAAATTTATCAGAATCCACAATAGTTAAAACGCCTTCGTAGGTTGTTTTTTTTACTTTTTCTTCTCTTGCACCTTTTTTGCGAATGATTTCTATTTTGGTTTCTGTAATATAAAATTCTGATTCATCCAACTCAAATCCATGTTTTGCTGCTCTTTCTAGTAAGAATTTCATTTGATCGTCCACCTTCAGCAGCGGAACCACTCTCCCTCGTTTCCCGGAAGCGCTGCCGCTGCTTAGAGATTTAACAGGGTTCAATGTGGCCTTAAAACGCAATCTCATGCCATTTTGCAGGCTCTCTAAAAAAGGTGTGTATAATTTGGTCTGTGCACTTTTTTCAACGCCATACTGCTCCATTTTTTTTGCATCAGGCTGTGAATCGCTAAGCAACAACAGGTAATACTTTCCGCCCAAGCGATCAATGCGCCATAATTTTCTGGAACGTTCATTTTTTGCTATTTCATCGGGAAACATACTTTCCACCCAATGATGATACGCACCCAAGTGATTTAAATCTCGCATTTTTTGTCTGTTTTTATAGTCAATTTCAACCCTCGAGAGATACATAAGCACCTCCTATGCCGGTAAAGGCATCGTGTTCTAAAGAGATGGACACTTGTCCAACTGCAACGGGCCTAAAGCTGTGCTTACGCGCCTCATAAGAAAAAGAAACGGCACGGTCACGAGACATCATACTTTTGGAAGTTTGCAAAAGATCAGCGTCTGCATATATATCCAATTGAAGCGCTTCAATCCCCTGACGTTTTAACTTTCTTTCGTACCAACGGGCGCCATGCCAAGGCTCTTGTTGTAAGCTCTCAATAACATCTTTTTCAGTGGTTTTCAGAAAAAAATCTGCGTTTAACGGCAGCGATCTTCGTCCCATAAAGGGCTGAAAATAGGGTTTCTGCAAAGCTTCAACAATAGTTTCTATAAAGTCTTTATCTTTCGAGCCGATGCCCACGACAAATACCGCATCCTGTAAATAGTAGCGGTTGGTAACATAGCTTCTTTTCACACTCTTGGCAATGTGATAATCGCGTAAGATGGCGCCGTTTTGATCCACACGCACCGCAAAGTCCAGTTCATTCAGGCGCTCCAAATGCTCCGCTTCATGACGTCTATAACCGAAACTTGCAGCAATCATGCCGATAACCGCACTTTTAGACGGATAACGATCTGTATATCTATTTTCGAAATGAGAACCTGTTCCCCAAGCTTGAAGAGGTCCTGAAAATTTTAACAGGATGGTTTTCATAAGAATCCCTCCTATTACTGAAGCGCTTGGGCAATTTCGGTCGATAACCTCTTGATTAATTCTTGAAAAGTATTTTGTTCATCGCCCAGATCGTTCACACCAATGGTTAAGGTGCAAAGTGGCGCATCGACAAATTTCAATACAGACTCAAATTCTTTGCGCAATTTTTTTACAGATCCATCCACGTAACCATCTGACGGCTGCACAGGATCTTCAAAAGCCGTGACCAAATTGACAGGGCGATCGGAGCGCAAGGTTACGACAACTGCGCTCGGTAAGGTTTGATTGGCAAAGGAATTGATGTGTCCGGTCGGCATCGATTTGACAAAAGCATCCACAAACGCCTGCACTGCTGCTACAGTAAAATCTGCATTTTCCAGTTGTTTCTTTAATTCGTGAATCGCCACATTGGCATAGCGATAAAGGGTAGATGAGTTAAATTCAATGGTCCCCAACATTCCGGCCCCGGCATTGTCGGCTTCCTGCAAATCGTCGGTGGCTGTGTAAAAATCAAATTCCGTTTGCACCGCATGGGTCGACACCGCATGGGCCACTTGGCAGGATGCATCTTCATTGAGCGACGGGTCATCGGCAACCATACGCCCAAAAAGTGCCATATCGACTGAAGGTTTGTCATTAAGAAGGGTTTTCAGCTCTTTCGTTTTATAATTTCCTTCCAACGCTTTTTTAGCCAAGGCTTTGGCTTGCTCGGAACTGACAAAAAACAGCGCTTTCGCTTTAAAATCTTTTGTCGTCACACCGGCGTCATTAATGATTTGATTGGCCAGGGACAAAGCCTTTTCTTCATCCAGAGAGTCATCCAATAATCTGATTTCATCGGCAATATATTTCACAATTTGCCGTGTACGCTTTCCGGAATAGACCTCACCGTATTCGTGCTGCATAAAATAGAGACGAATGGCTTTTTTCCAGCTTTGTGAACTGACACGCGCACGGGTCACACCTCCGTACTGAGCCGTTTTAGGGCTGCCGGTATCGTCTCGGTTGATGTTGGAAGGTGGTAGTGTTTGGATGGCGTGGATATCTAAAAAAAGTCGATTATTCATGGTTATCCTCCTTAATGTTAAATGATTTGTAATAGCTTTGCCCCCAACTTAGCCGCACCTGTTCTCGTTGGTTAATTTGGAACTTAAAAAGATCCGCTGCCAACAACGCATAATCGATTTTTTCTTCGGTTTTGCTTTTTAAAATGCTGACCAAATGTCTGAGGTGCGTCACCATTTCTTCGTAAGTCGCTGCTGTAATCATTGCGTTAAAACGCTTGTCGATAGAGGTTGAATCCAAACGGCGCAAACAGCGCAGCGAATCGCCGGCATTTTTGGAGATGGATTTTTTGTCTTGCGTTTCCTCATTTTCGACAGGTTTTTCATTAACCGATTGACTGTGCCCTTGTTGATGGAGAGCAAAAAGCTGCAGTGCGGTAAAAATCGCCTTTTCTTCCTTGGTTAAATAACCGTTTCGACTTAGAAATTCTTCCGGCATTTGGGAGAAAACATCCGGCCAAATACCCACTGTTTGAGAAAAATTGGCGCCAATTGAATGTCTTAAATTGGCTAAAATTCTTTTGGTGGATGAATCATCCAGACGGCTTTCCAACCGTCCCAAAATACGTGCGGCCACGCGTCTGACTTCTTCGCTCCTGTATGTTTGCATAACTCCCTCCTACGATAATCTTCTGTTTAATTCGACTAAAAATCGATTGTATTCTATTTCAATATTGGAGTATACCCTATCGCCCTTTCCGCTTATCTGAACCTCTCGACCGACAAAATCTCTTTTCCCCGCTTTTGACAGCATTTCATTTCCTTTATTTAAGACGATTTTTTTCAGCATACGGCGCCATTCTTTTATTTTTTCTTCTTTGCTGTCATCTATACGGATAGAGGATAACCACTTGCGAAAGGGCAAATCCACATCAAAATACGCCTCTTTGACAATCATATCGGCAAACCCGTCATTTTGTACATTCCGCAGTGTGTTGACTCTTTTAATAAAATATTTCAACGTCATTTCAATGGTTTCTTTGGTCACATTGACTTCTTCCACAATGCGGTCCACCCAATGGCTTTTGACTTCTGTGCTGCTCTCTGC
>JAEZVS010000048.1 GCA_023443145.1 Bacillota bacterium
TTTCATGCCAAATATCATGGTGACATCCGACTGCAGGAATAGCTTTAAACTTAGTGATTTCGTTTCTCCTAAATTCAAATTGGAATGTATGCTTCTTGATTGAATCTGTAGCCTTTTCATTCAATCCATATTCTTTCAGAGCTCTCCGCACAGACCAAATGGCTTTTGCACTTCCACTTCGACCATACCCGCCCACCGTGCTTCTCTCAAGCTTAGGTCGCAAATTGGCCGCTGCCCCGCTTCGTAGCAAGTAATATTTTTCATCTTCCGATATTGCGCTTGGCTTGATGTTCTTCATTAGAAAAAATTATATAGTAAGCGTTTCAATCTTTTGTTTTTATGATAGAATTAAACTTAGATAACCTTTTATATAGAAGGGAAGAAAGTTGTGATTCTGAAAATATTTGTTGTCAGCTGGATGGTTTTTTTTATCTTTTGCGGAGGCCTCGTTTGGCAGCATCGCAAATATAACAAAGATTTACCCCTGACTTGGAAAGCCTGTTGTGTCTTTACGGCGGCGTTGCTTTCTATTGCTGTGGCTTCAGGATTTTGCTTTGAACAGCAACAAGCCAAAATAGAAGAACATAAGCAAGAAACCATTCGCCTCAGTCAACAATCCCTCAACAAGGCAAAAAATAAGTATGAAGCTTCTTTAATGGAACTGGTCAAAGAGGTTCCGGGAGAGGTGGGCTTCGTTTTTTACGATCCGCTTGAAGACATCACTATTGAATACCAAGGGGATCGGTCCTTTGAAATGGCATCGGTGTATAAGCTCTTCGTCACTTGGGCGACGCTGCATGATGTGCAAAATGGAGATGTGGCGCTGGGAGCGCCGTTGCCGGGATGGGGCGGCTCTGTTCAAGACGGTCTGAAAGACATGATCACGTGGAGCGACAATGCCTCTGCAGAGGCTTTGGGTCAAATGTGCAATTGGAGCCGAATTGACGAATTGCTTCATAAAAACGGCTTGCAAGACAGCACCTTTCATCCCCAAGTCGGCGGATATTACACCGGCATTATTGAATCTACGCCCCGTGATCTTGTTCATTTTTTGTCGCTTTTATGTCGTGGCGATATTTTAGATGAATCGCGTACGGAGTATTTTCTCAAACTTTTGGTGCTGCAGGAATTTAACAATACGTTGACACCGGGCCTTTCAGAATCCCTGCACTACGGTCACAAAACCGGATGGTTGGATCAGTGCTTTAATGATGCAGGCATTATTTATGATGAAGATCGCCCTTTTTATATTGCAGTGATGACCACCGGTTGGACCAGCGGCAGTCCGGCTGCAGAACAATGGTATGAGCGGCTGGGCCGTGCCACGTCGGCGTATATTAAAATTGCCGGACATGTCAAAGAAAAACGTCAGAGCTTGGAATGGCAACAGGCTTACGAACACAATATGAAGGGCTTCAGCCAACGGGTGTTGCACCACCGTCAACACAAACAATGACCGCAAAACGCAAATAAGCTCCGATATAGTAAAGCTTATCTTTTTTACAATGGCACATCGGAATATAAACAGCTGAAGCCTATAACCATCCCGGATGGTTATCGGCTTCAGCTGTTTGTCTGTATAAGCGCAGATTTATAGTAAAGAATATATATGTTGATCTCTTTTTTATCATTTTTATTTGGTGCAGATTTTGGTGTCGGTTTTTACTTTTTCTTTTCGCAGCACTTGAATTAATTATTTGCCTCATTTAAAACAAAGACGGCGGCTCATCATCAGATGAAGGATCTTTCATTTTCCTTGCATAAGCCAGATGCCACCGGTCAACGCCACCAAGCATACGAGCCAATTCCATAATGGTTTCTTCATCTTCCAAATGGTTGACACATACATGGGTGCTGCTGCCATCGGTTTTTTTCCGAATATGAAAGTGATCATCGGCCAGGGCTGCAATAGGTGCCGCATGGGTCACACAAATCACTTGTCTTTCAGCAGCGACGGTGGCCAATTTTTGAGCCACCTGATTTAAGGTAATGCCGCCAATGCCTGTATCGATTTCGTCAAAAATCAGGGTATCGGTGCCGATATGTGCGCTTAAAATGGTGTTGAACGCCAACATAATGCGGCTCATCTCCCCGCCGGAAGCAATATCGTGCAAGGGCGCCAAGGGCACACCCGGATTGGCCGACAGCTCAAACACCACACCATCAATGCCGGCGGCTGTACCGTTTTGTTCAGAAAAGCGCACTTTAAATCGGGCATGGGGCATCGACAAATCGTTTAAATGCATCAAAAGTGCCTTTTCAAACCGCTCTGCCAATGCTTTACGAGATACACGCAAACGTTGCGTGCTGTTTGCATATTCTTCTTTTGCTGCCTGATAGGCCGCTTTAGCGTCAGACAAGGCAGCGCTGTGACCGCCGGCGTGCTGAATCTCATGCCGCCACACATCCATGCGATCTATCAGATCATCTATTGAAAGCCCAAAGCGCCGCTTGAGTTTTTCCTGCAGCTCTAAACGCTCCGAGAGTTTTTCCAAGCGTTCCGGATCGGTATCGGCTTCATAGTGAGACAGGTCCAAACTGGCTTCACTCACGTTAATAAAGGCTTCTTCCAATCCCGGCAGCAAACCGGCCAGCGTCTCATCCACAGCGGCGGCTTGGCTCAGTGCCTCGATGGCTCGTGAAAGCTGTCCATGGGCCGAGTATTCCGCATCGTAAAGCGCCGCATAGGCCTGCGCCGTATGTTCACGCAGCATTTCAGCATGATGGGCCTGGGCATAGGCTTTTCTAACCCTCTCTTCTTCACCGCGCATCAATTTTAACGGCTCCAGTTCCTGCAATCGGCGTGCCGCTTCGTCATATGCCTCTTGCTGAGCTTTTTCTGACTTTAATAATTTTTTAAATTGCCGGCCTGTTCTTTGCGCAGCCATATAATCGTTGCGCACCTGTGCTAAAAGCGCTTGGTGCACATCATCTCCCAAGGCATCCAACATAGCCAATTGGTGCTCAGGACGGGCCAGACCCTGATAATCGTGTTGACCGTAGATGCTCACCAAATCCAAGGCAATCTCTTTAAATTGAGCCAAGGTCACCACGCGGTGATTGATGCGACAGGTGTTTTTGCCGCCGGTGCGCACTTCACGGGAAAGTACCAGCGCATCATCAGATAAATCCATCTCGCGCAGCTTCTCCTGAACCGCCGGTGAGGGATCAAAAACCCCTTCCACCCTTGCCATTTCTTCACCGTATCGAATATCGTGGGCGCTGGCGCGATCGCCTAATAAAAGTTTCATGGCATCGACAATAATGGATTTTCCTGCCCCGGTTTCGCCGGTAAGCACATTCAGATGGGCACCAAATGACAGGTGAATGTCGTCAATAAGGGCAAAATGATTTACGTCCAATTCCTGTAACATGGTGCACCTCCTCTCAGTCTAAATAGCGCTCAATGAGCTCAATGACCTTGGGCACATCTTCTTTCGCTTTGACGATGAGCATAATGGTATCATCTCCTGCCAACGTGCCGATAACAGGCGTCCAATTCAGACGATCGATCACATAGGCCACCGTATTGGCATTACCGGGAGCGGTATTCACAATAACAATGTTTTCGCTGAAATCATAACTGAGTACAAATTCGCGGAAAATCAGGCGCAGTTTCCCATCTCCGGGCAGTGCATCTTGTGCCTGACCGTACTTATAACAGTCGTCGCCGGTGGCCACCTTAATGAGTTTCAACTCTTTAATATCACGAGAGACGGTGGCTTGGGTAATCTCATACCCTTCGGCGCACAGGCGATCCGCCAACTCTTTTTGCGTGGCGATGGACTCCTGCTGAACAATCTCTAAGATGCGGCGTTGTCTTTTGTTTTTCATATGTACCTCATTCTCGAAGATAATGGCGATTGAGTAATTTATTGCGCACAGCGTCAAAGAAGGGATGCTCTTGCACATGCACCAGCCGAATTTCTTCTTCTGCCCTGGTCACATGAAGTCGATCGCCCTCCAAAAGCCGGGTAATGGTCACCC